>NZ_JBPODR010000001.1:0-148242 GCF_051201035.1 Thermoanaerobacterium thermosulfurigenes | reverse complement strand
CAATCTGCAAAAACTTTATTAAACTCAGGGAAATATATATCAAGCCATCTTGCAACCCGGTTTTTTATCTTGTTTAAGTCCTTTGTAAGCATTTCCCTTATGTCTACTGCAATTCTAAGCTCGCTGTATATACCATCAGGTATATTAGGTTCAACATATCTTCCATCTTTAACTAGCATTGCAATTGTCTTAGGGTCTTTCCTGTCATTTTTAGTTGGCGAGTTGTCATCAAATTCTTTACTTCTTTTTACGTGGAATGGATTTACCAATACCACCTTATGGTTCTTATCTCTAAGAAACTGTGCAAAGCAAAGCCAATAATGTCCCGTTGGTTCCATACCAACTATCAAATGCTCTTTGTTGCTTTTATTCATAATTTCTACAGCCCATTTAAAGAATTTTTCCATTCCATCAATGTCATTGCTAAATTCAATACGCTTACCGTATTCTATTCCTCTAAAATCAAAAGCTCTAGCGTGATGTGTCTCTTTAGCAATGTCTACACCTACAATTAATGTCTTTTCTGTTATTTGCAATATCTTTAAATTTTGTGTATACTTCATTTTAGGTACCTCCTGTTTATTTTGATAATTCGAGGTAAGTTCTAGAACTTACACTCTGTATTTTATCAGGAGGTACTTATTTTTTCAAAGTTCATTCTTCCTTATTTTTTATTCATTACAGGAATGCTCCATATCTAAATATTATAAAATATTCAAACGGTGATATAGATGGTGATTTATCAAATATTTCAGCAGTAAAGAAGTTTTTAAATGAGTTGGAAAAAGGTGTTTTAGAGCTTTTCAGGGTTTTAAAAAATAATGGGTATTGTGCGATATTGATAGGCGATACAAGAAAAAGCGGCCATTATGTTCCATTGGCTTTTTATGTGATGCAACTTTTTCTAAAAAATGGCTTTATATTGAAGGAAGATATTATAAAAGTACAACATAATTGCAAATCAACACCATATTGGGAAAGTCAGGTGGAAAAATATAATTTTTATTTAATAATGCATGAGCATTTATTTGTATTTAGGAAGCCTGAAGATGGAGAAGACTTAAGCAGAGTAAAATATAGCATGTGGCAAGGAAGCATATAGCAGTAATGGCATTATAAATTTGTATTACGTCATTTATGATTATGATATAATCAAAATAGGTGATACAGATATGAGCAAAATAGTAAAAAATAATTATACAGAAGAAGATTATGAAAACTGGCCGGAAGATGAAAGAGTTGAATTGATTGATGGACAGATATATGTGATGGCTCCACCATCAAGGGTACATCAAGAAGTTTCAATGCAATTGTCAGTTTTAATATATAATTATATTGCTTCAAATGGTGGAAAATGCAAAGTTTATTCTGCGCCCTTTGACGTCCGGCTAAAAGATAAAAATAATAAGGTAAGCAGAGTACAACCTGATATATCTATTGTATGTGATGAGAAAAAGCTAAATGATAAAGGATGTGATGGCGCTCCGGATATGATAATAGAGATAGCCTCACCATCTTCTTTGTCAAGAGATTATGTTGTAAAAGTGAATTTGTATCAAAACTCTGGTGTAAAAGAATACTGGATTGTGAATCCACATAAAAAAAGCATTATAGTTTTTAGAATGAATCAGAATGATGAATACAGTGAGGTAGAACAATACAACTTTGACGATATTATTAAAGTTGGCATATTTGAAGATCTAAAGATAGATTTTAAAAACATATTGATGTAAAAGTCAATTAGGCGCAATTATTGGAGCATTCCTATTAATAAATGATCATAACCATTGCAATTTTACTATTACAATCATTTAATCTGTACAAAATTTATTTTAATGATATAATGATAGTATAAAAAGTGGACCAGAAAGAAGGAAAAGTATGGCTAATGAGTTAGAATATAAATCCACAATTAAATCAAGACCGTTTCTTTTTAAGGAAACAAAAAAGGCTGCAGAACTTATAAATAAAGGGTTTAAGGAATTCGAGATAAAAAATAAAGTAAAAAACGATAATATATTTCAGGTGAATACAGAAACAAGAAGAAGTGAAATTGCGTCAACTGTGATGCGAAGGTTAAATGTACTCGATGATTTTTTGATTGATAAATTGGCAAATGGAGAAATCGATACTAGTAAACAAATTGTTGTCTATGCAATCATGAAAACAGACCGATTGTTCTTTGAATTTATGCATGAGGTGTTTAGAGAGAAGATACTGCTTCAGGATTTTACATTGCAGGACAAGGATTTTAATATATTTTTTGACAGAAAAAGGGAACAAAGTAAAAGGGTGGCCTCATGGGATGATTATACCTTCTATAAGTTAAAGCAGGTATATATTCGCATCTTGTTTGAGGCTGGTTTTATAAAAAATCAAAAAAATGATAGAGAGATTACCAGGCCAATTGTTGAAGAGGATGTAGCATATCATCTTAAAGAAATTGGAGATACAAAATACCTTAATGCACTGACAGGGGAGATGTAAATGAAAACCATTTATGACAGGCTGGATGAAATAATGCAGCGTATAACGAAAGAGTCTTTCAGGGAAAATACAGGTCTCGGAAATGAAATCGGGTATTACATATTCGATTATGAACCCAAATATGAAATGCTTGTTAGAGATTACGTGCAGTTTCTCAAACAAAAAATCAATGAGGGAAACTACGGCTTTACTATAAAAGAGTTTGACCTGTATGAAATAATGCTGGAACTTCTTGAGACAAAAGGTTATCTTGAGAAGAACTTTAAGATGGAGCAGGATAAGGGAAGTGAGTTTGTATTTAACGCTACGAAAAAGGCATTAAGGCTTACAGAAAAGAACGACCTTATTATCCAGTATATCAGGGATAGGGTCGAAAAGGGCGACGTAGTATTTATCACTGGCGTAGGGAAGGTGTGGCCTATTATCCGGTCTCATACGGTGCTAAATAATCTTCATCAGGTTTTGGATGAAGTTCCAGTAGTTATGTTCTTTCCAGGAGTATATGACGGACTTGAACTGGTGCTGTTTGAAGAAATAAAAGACGACAATTACTATAGAGCCTTCAAACTTGTAGAAAGATATTGATTTTTTAAGGGGGATGTACATATGCGTATAAAAGAAATGTTTTATAAACCAATAGACAGGGATATCAAGGGAGTTATTAAGGTTGGCCAAGACGATGACAGCAATGTATACCAGGAGCTTGAAGAATATGTTGTCACAAGGGAACTGGCAAAGCACTTTAACGATTTTTTTGAAGCATATAAAAAGAGTATTGTAGGTACTACCGACAAAATGGGGGTATGGATTTCTGGATTTTTTGGAAGCGGTAAATCCCACTTTCTCAAAATACTCTCTTATCTCCTTGAAAACAAAGAAGTCAATGGAAAGAAGGCAATTGAATACTTCAAAGACAAAATCCAGGACAGTATGGTTCTGGCCGATATGAAATTGGCAGGAGATACGTCTGCCGATGTGATTCTCTTTAACATCGATTCCAAGAGCGATTCTGACTCTAAAGCCAACAAGGATGCCATTGTCAAAGTGTTCAATAAGGTATTTAACGAAATGCAGGGTTTTTGCGGTTCCATGCCGTGGATAGCAGACTTAGAGCGACAAATGGTAATGGATGGCGTTTATGAGGATTTTAAAAAAACATTCAAAGAAATATCGGGAAGAGAGTGGCAAGATGCAAGGGAAGATTTTTACTATGAGGAAGATGCCATTGTTGAAGCCCTTTCAAAGAGTACCAAAATGAGTATCGAGGCAGCGCGGAACTGGTATGCCAAAGCCGAGGAAAATTATTCTTTAAGTGTTGAGAAGTTTGCCAGAAGGGTAAGGGAGTATATTGAAAGGAAAGGAAAAAACCATCATGTTATTTTCCTGGTAGACGAAATCGGACAATATATCGGAGATAACTCCCAGTTGATGCTCAATCTCCAAACCGTTGTTGAGGATCTGGGAACGGAATGCGGCGGCAAGGCCTGGGTCATTGTGACAAGCCAGCAGGATATTGACTCTGTTACAAAAGTAAAAGGCAATGACTTTTCAAAGATACAGGGTAGGTTTAATACTCGTTTAAGCCTTTCCAGCGCCAATGTTGATGAAGTAATCAGAAAAAGGATACTTCTTAAAAACGATGTGGCTAAGGATACATTAAAACTCCTTTATGAGAATAAAAATGCCATACTTAAAAACCTTATTACCTTTTCAGCAGACACTCCAGAGAAGAAGGTATATAGGGACAGCGAGGATTTTGTAGAATGTTATCCCTTTATTCCATACCAATTTAATCTTTTGCAGCAGGTATTGACTTCTATTAGGATACATGGTGCGTCAGGCAAGCATCTGGCAGAAGGTGAGCGTTCTATGATTAGCTCCTTCCAGGAATCCGCCATCAAGTATATGAACCATGAAGAAGGAGCCCTCATGCCCTTTTCAGCCTTTTATGACACCATTGAAGCCTTCCTTGATTCTAATATAAGGACGGTTATTATCCATGCTCAGGAGAACGGAAATCTGAATGACTTTGATGTAGAACTTTTGAAAGTTCTTTTTATGATTAAATATGTTAAGGAAATACCTGCAAATATAGAAAATCTGGCTACCCTTATGGTAAGCCATATTGACGAAGATAAGATAGACCTTAAAAAGAAAATAGAGGATTCTCTAAAGAGACTGATAAAGGAAACCCTTGTTCAAAAAAACGGGGACCAATATATCTTTCTTACCCATGAGGAACAGGATATCAACAGAGAGATAAAGAATATAAGTGTAGATTTGGGAGAGGTTATACAGAAAGTATCTGAAATCATTTTTGAAGAAATCTATACCGATAAAAAGTATAAATACTCTTCAAGATACAACTTTAGTTTTAACCAAGTTGTAGACGATAGATTCTTCAGAGGCAATCAGGGAAATGATATAGGCCTTAAAATTATTACCCCCTACTATGATACGGGAGTAGAACTTACAGATAATGAACTTAAACTAATGTCTGCAAGGGAAAACAACTTAATTGTTAAACTTCCCAATGATACTACTTTTCTCGACGAAATGGAGGAAGTATTGAAAATTGAAACCTTTCTGCGTAGAAAGGGAGGCACTTCACTTACTCAGAAGATTGAAGAAATCAAGGATAGAAAAAGAAGGGAACTGGTAGAACGTAAGGAGAGGGTAAAATTCCTTCTGACCGAAGCCATCAGGAATGCAGATATGTATGCCAATTCCCAGAGGCTTGAAATTAAGGAAAAGCATCCTGTTGACAGGATAAATGACGGCTTTAAGGTGCTTATCGAAGGGATTTATACGAAACTAGGCTATATTACCTACTTTACCACCACTAAGGACTTGTACGATATATTTGCCGATAATGAACAGATTGCATTAAATGGTGTGGAATCCCCAAATAAACTTGCCCTTGATGAAATGGCAGGCTATATAGAAAGAAATACTACAAGAAGTATACCTGTAACCATGAAAACAATCCTTGGCATATATGGAAAAGCCCCTTATGGATGGCTTGAGGAGGATATCGAATGGCTGGTTGCCAAACTATTTAAGGCACAGGAAGTGAAACTGCAATTAAACAGCCAGTACCTTGATGTTCAGGACAGGGAGATTGTCAAATACCTGACAAAGAGGGATTATGCCGACAGGCTCCATATTGAAAAAAGGATAAAGGTACCTGCACACCAGATTAACAATGCCAGAGAACTGTGCAAGGAACTGTTCAATATTACTGCTGTCCCTTCTGATGAGGACGGACTCATGAAGAGGTTCAAAGACCTGGCAAGGGATGAAATTGCAAAAATAAATGAATTGCTAGTGTACTACAAACAGTCCAAATACCCAGGACATGATATTTTGCAGGAAGGTAAGGAAGCTTTGGAGAAAATTTGTAAAATCCATGATTCAAAAGAGTTTTACGATGAACTTCAAAGAGAGAAGGATGTACTTTTAGACTATGCTGATGATTCAATAGATGTTAAGAAGTTTTTTGACAGCAACCAGAAGGAGTTCTTTGATAAGGCTGTCCACAAGATAAATGTGTACAACAGCAACAAGACCTATGTATTGGACAAGGAAGTCATAGACCTTATTGAACAGATGAAAAAGATTGTAGAAAGCAAGGAGCCGTATTCCGATATCCATAAACTGCCCAGCCTTATAGATAGGTTTGTAGCCAGGTTTACAGAACTTCTGGAAGAGGAATGCAAGCCTGTAAGGCAGGTAATAGAGAGTGATTATAACAAGGTTCTTGAGGAATTGAACAAGTACGAATTCAAATCTGAACTTTTTGACAGGTTCAAAGGTAGATTTGATGATCTTTTAAGCAGGCTGGACCACGCCAATAACTTCTACGAAGCCATAGCAATGAAAGAGGAAAGCGACAGGCTCAAGTTAAGGTGCTTTGATGAAATTGCTGCGGAAATCGCAAAAAGGAAGCCTGTCGAACCTCAAATAACACATGAAGAACCAGGTAAGCCAACAGTTGTAAAAGATCCGCCAAAGCAGTATAAGAAAACAGTAAATATCAGTATTGCCAATATCCTGCATGGAGCAAAAAGCATTGAAAGTGAATCGGACATAGAGGATGTTGTAAATGAAATAAGGTACAGGTTAAGAAGAGAGTTGAAAGACGACGTCATTATTAAACTTGTATAGATGGAGGCAGTGACATGGATAAAACAGCAATAAAAAACTTTGCAGTATGGGCCAGAAAAAAACTTATTGAAGATATAAAGCAGAAGGCTTATGAGATAGGAATAACCGAGAAAGAGATTAAAGAACCTGAAATTACCACATCCGACACAATGATAATTGGAGACAGAACTTTAAACAAGGCGGAAATGGAACAAAGAAAGAGCCTTGTGTCGAGGATAAAAGGAAAGGGATTTAACAATGTGATAGATGAGGTGGCATACACCTGGTTTAACAGAATTTTAGCCTTGCGTTTCATGGAAGTAAATGAGTACCTGCCTACAGGGGTAAGGGTACTGTCGTCGATTGAGACAGGCAAAAAAGAACCTGATATTATTAAGGAAGTTCTTAATACTGACCTTGATTTGGATAGGGAACTGGTATACAGGCTGCGGGATGCCAATGATACGGAAGGTTTATATAGGTATCTCCTTGTTAAGCAGTGTAATGCCTTGAATGAAATCCTTCCAGGACTTTTTGAAGAGATAGAGGATTATACAGAAATCCTGTTGCCTTCAAACCTGCTTGCCGAAGGTTCGGTCATAAGGCAACTGGTAGATAGTATACCCGAGGAGGATTTCAAAGACCAGGTGGAAATCATCGGCTGGATGTATCAGTATTACATATCCGAAAAGAAAGATGAAGTATTCAAATGGCTGAAGAAAAATATTAAGATAACCAAGGAGAATATTCCTGCTGCAACCCAGTTGTTTACCCCTGACTGGATTGTCAAATACATGGTGGAAAATTCCCTGGGAAGGTTGTGGCTTGAAGGCCATCCAAACGAAGAGTTAAAGAGTAAATGGAAGTATTACCTAGAGGAAGCAGAACAGGAGCCGGAAGTTCAAAAACAGTTGGAGGAAATACGGGCTAAAAGCAGGGATATAAGGCCAGAAGATATCAAGGTGCTGGACCCTGCTATGGGCAGCGGGCACATTTTGGTCTATGCCTTTGATGTGCTTTACGAAATCTACAAGAGTGCAGGGTATTCCGAAAGGGATATTCCAAGGCTTATTCTTGAAAACAACCTGTACGGACTGGATATAGACGACAGGGCGGCTCAACTTGCCTATTTTGCAGTCATGATGAAGGCGAGGAGCAAGAGCAGGAGGATATTCAGGGAGAAGATAAACCTTAATATATGTGCTATACAGGAAAGTAACGGTTTTCCCAAAGAGGCTATAGATTACTTTGTGAACCAGGATGAAACAGAGATTGAGAAGCAGAAACTCAGGGAGGATGTGGAGTACCTTATAAATGTATTTAATGATGCTAAGGAGTATGGGTCTATACTTGAGGTAAAGCCTGTTGATTTTGATGCTATTGAGAGAAGGATAGAGGAAATAAGGAATGGAGGAACACAGGATTTAATTGAGTATCAGTATAGGAATATAATCCTTGAGAAGATACCAGCGTTGGTTAAACAGGCAAGGATTATGAGCGAGAAGTATAATGTGGTGTGTACTAATCCACCGTATATGGGTAGTGGCGGTATGGGGACGAAGCTGTTGTGTTTTGTAAAAGAGAATTACCCTGATACAAAGTCTGATTTGAGCACCATATTTATGGAAAAAACATTATCAATGTGTAAGCAGACTGGATATATGGCTATGATAAATATTCCTGTATGGATGTTTTTATCAAGTTATGAAAAACTGCGCGAAAAACTGATATTATTTAAGACTTTTATAAATATGCTGCATTTTGGCAGAGGTGTTTTTGGCTCGGATTTTGGTACTACAGCCTTTGTTATAAAAAATTCTAATACCACTAACTATAATGCTTTATACATGAAACTATTTGAAAAACAAGGTGGTGTCGATAGCCTAGAGCAAAAGGAAAAGTGGTTTTATGACAGAGTGGGTTGCTATTATGTCAATAAAGAAAATTACAAACAAATTCCAGGTATGCCGATAGCATATTGGGTAAGCGAAGCTGTGCGTAAAGTATTTATAAACAATCCATCGTTAGATAAAATTGCTGAACCAAAACAAGGTATTGCTACAGGAGATAATAATAGATTTATAAGAAGATGGTATGAAGTTTCTTTTGATAAGGTTGGATTTAATTTTGCTAATTCAAAAGATGCTGCTGAAAGTAAGAAAAAATGGTTTCCATATAATAAAGGTGGTTCATACAGGAAGTGGTATGGTAATAATGAGTATGTTGTAAATTGGCATGATGATGGACATGAGATAAGAAATTATAGAGATGAAAATGGTAAATTACTTTCGAGACCACAGAATATGGATTATTATTTTAAAGCAGGTATAACATGGACTTGGGTAAGTATAAGCTACTTTGGTGCTAGATATTCGCCACTTGGATTCATTTTTGATGTCGCTGGTTCAACCTTATTTTCAAAATACAATCTAAACAAATTGCTGGGATATATGTGTTCTTATGTAGCAGATTACTTTTTGAAAATAATTAACCCATCGCTGAATTTTAGCAATGGAGTAATTGCAAAGCTCCCTATAATTCAAGATGTGCCAAATTCTGTTGACGAATTTGTAGCACAAAATATATCTATATCCAAAACCGACTGGGACTCATTTGAAACTTCGTGGGACTTCAAAAAGCATTCCCTGCTTACCCATAAAGGCAGCAGCAACACTATAGAAGAAGCCTTCAATAACTGGGCTGAATTTGCTGAAAAGCAGTTTTATAAGCTCAAAGCCAACGAAGAAGAACTAAACCGCATATTCATCGAAATATACGGCTTGCAGGATGAACTTACTCCAGAAGTTGAGGACAAGGATATAACCGTAAGAAAAGCCGACAGGGTAAGGGATATAAAGTCCTTTATCTCCTATGCAGTTGGCTGTATGTTTGGCCGATACTCAATTGATGCAGAAGGCCTTATTTATGCTGGGGGAGATTTTAAGGATAAGTGGAAGTATGAAGACGGGCAGTGGAAAGTAAGAAAGATAGTAAAAGATGAGGAAGGCAAAGTAGTCGAGGATAGGTGGGTGGACTCTACTTTTGCGCCTGATATGGATAATGTTCTGCCAATTACCGATGACGAATACTTTGAGGATGATATTGTAAGCAGGTTTATTGAGTTCCTCAAGGTAACATTTGGTGAAGATACTCTGGAAGAAAACCTGGACTACATTGCCGATACATTAGGAAGAAAGCCCTCTGAGACTGCAAGGCAGGCTATAAGAAGATACTTCCTCAAGGATTTTTACAAGGACCATGTGCAGGTATACCAGAAAAAGCCTATCTACTGGCTCTTTGATTCTGGTAAGCAGGATGGCTTTAAGGCACTCATTTACATGCACCGATATGATGAGTTTACTGTGGCCAGGGTGAGGACTGACTACCTACATAAACTGCAGAAATCCTATGAAGCAGAGATTAAGAGGTTGGATATTATCATTGACTCCAATGTCTCTCAGAAGGAAAAAGCTAACGCACGAAAGAAAAAGGAGAAGATACTCAAGCAAATGGAAGAGTGCTTGCAATATGACCAGGTAATTTCCCATGTTGCAAACCAGAGGATAAAGATAGACCTGGATGACGGGGTAAGTGTAAACTATGCTAAATTCCAGGGGATTGAGATACCTCAGGGCGAAGGCAGGAGGCCATTGAAGGCGGTCTTGCTGGCGAAAATATAGAGAAAAGAGTGGGATATTATGGATTTAGCTCAGATAAAAACGCTTCTTGAAGATACGTTTAGTAAGGAATTAAGCGAAGGCAAGAAACGCCATATCGTTTTCTGGTATGACGATGATGGGGAATTCAAGGAAGATATAGATGAACTAAATCTTGAAAATGCAAATATAATTAAATTAAGTAAAAACAATTATTTTTATGTTAAGTATCAATTGGAGAAGGTGGATACAAATTCCAACTACCTTCTCTATGCTCCCTTTGAGAAACCGTCCCCAAAAGAGAACTACTTATTGGATGTATTAAAATATAGTATGGAATTTTCTACCGACAAGGCTGCTGTCATCATGAGAGACTTGAATATTTCAGATGATAGTTTAAAGAGCGTGTTTAGGAAGTATATAAAATTCTTTAACAACAAGGACAGATACAAGATTTTTAAAGGATATGAAATAGAAAGGTATACAGAGGAAACAGTGGATGTAACTGTTCTGTCAGCATTGTGCAGACTGCCTTATCCAGATTTTGATGAATGCTTAAGAGTACTTTTGATGGAAGAAGATTTAAAAAACAACAAGTACCTCGAGGCTATCGAAAAGTTCGGAGATATTAGTGTATTCTGGAAACTTGTTGATAAGTACTACGGGTATATTGATAAGGAACCTACTCTCGAAAGACTGGCCGTATTCATGCTGGTTACAAATGTTGCATATTCCCTTAATGGTGAAATACCTGAAACATGGAGAAAATATGTTTCTTCAAGAAAGGCTGACTGTGTGGTATTTTTGAGCAACTTCATGAACCACTCTCTTTACTCTGCTTTCTATGACAGGTTGGCAAACAGTATGGAAGAGAAACTGAAAGTACGTGAATATATCGATAACTGGGAAGTGGAGGACTATATCAACTGTGATACTTTCAAAGCCTTTGACGAAGCAATCATAAAGAAAATTAAAGAGCAACTGCTTATCAGTATAGGAGAATTTGAAAGGTACAGAGATATTATTCAGGCCAGGAGGACAAAGCACTGGTACAATTTGTTTAAATCTGAGTATGAGTGTATTTACTGGGCTATCGAATTGTTTGATTGCTGGAAAGATGTAAGTCAAGACATAAGGCAGTATACCCCTTTAGAGTTCATTGAAAAATATACGAAGCAGTATTATAGACTGGATACTGCCTACAGAAAATTCTATGCTTCTTTCGATAGGATACAAAACAAGGAACTGCTGGTGGAATTAAAGGAGAAGGTTGAGAATACCTATGTCAACGGATACCTGAACATACTTTCCATCAAGTGGTCTGATAGCCTAGAAACTTTAAATGGGAACTGGAAAATTCCTGGCATGGTTATGCAGAAAGATTTTTATAGTACCTACATAAAACCATTTGAAAGCCGTGGTGAAAGAGTATTTGTTGTTATTTCAGATGCGCTCCGTTATGAGGCTGCCAGGGAGTTTTGCGATATGCTCAATAAAGAAAGGAAAGGGTCTTGTGATATTGTATTCATGCAGGGCAGTATACCATCCAGTACTAACATTGGCATGGCAGCCCTTTTACCCCATAAGGCTATTACAATAGATGAGGATTATAAGGTATATGTGGACGGTATATCTTCAGAGGGAACGGATAACAGAAACAAAATTCTAAATAATTACAGTCAGGAATCCATAGCAATACAGTATGAGGATGTAATTGAGATGAAGCGGGATGACTTCCGCAAAACCTTCGGAGGAAAAGATTTAATCTATATTTACCACAACACCATCGATGCCAGAGGTGACCATGCTCAGACCGAAAGGGAAGTTTTTGATGCGGTAGAAGAAGCCTTTGAAGAATTAAAGGTGCTGATAAATAATCTTGTAAATAATGTTACGGCAACCAATATCATTATTACAGCCGACCACGGATTTATATATAAACGTGGAGATCTTATAGAAAGTGATAAGGTGGCAAAAGGTTCTATCGAAGATGCCTATGAAAATAGACGGTTTGTATTGAGTACAAAGCCTTTGGAGCTGGAAGGAACCTTAACCTTTAGCATGGAGTACTTACTTGGACCCGATACCAACCTTAACTTTATAACTCCAAGAGGAGTAAACAGGTTTAAAGTGCAGGGTGCTGGAGCCAACTATGTACATGGTGGTACATCCTTGCAGGAGATTATTATTCCTGTAGTCATATTTAAGAATGACAGGAGCAAGAGCAGTAAAAATGAAGTGAAGAAAGTTGATGTAAAACTCACAAGCATTACGAGGAAAATAACCAACACTATATCGTATTTGGAATTCTTCCAGACGGAGAAGATAGAGGATAAGCGTATACCATTGAGGCTCAAAGTGTACTTTGTAGATGAGGATGGTAACCGCATATCCAATGAAAATATAATTATTGCCGATAGCAAGTCTGAAACTTATGAGGACAGAAGTTTCAGGGAGAAGTTTGTATTAAAGAACAGAAAGTATGATAAAACCAAGAAATATTATCTTATTATGGAAGATGAAGAGGAAACGGTAGAAAAGATATATGATAAGATACCGTTTATTATTGATATAGCAATATTCAATGATGACTTTGGGTTTTAAGGTGAGGAGAGTATATGGATGAATTAAGCAAAAAACTAAATAAATATTTTGCTGGCAGGGTTGTAAGAAAGGACTTAACAAAAAAGATAAAAGAAGGAGCAAATGTACCCATATATGTCCTTGAATACCTTTTGGGCATGTATTGTGCAACAGATGATGAAAATGGAATTAGAGAAGGCGTTGAAACAGTAAAAAGGATTCTGGCTGAAAATTATGTGCGTCCCGATGAAGCAGAGAAGGTAAAATCTAAGATAAGGGAAATAGGAAAGTATACTGTTATTGACAAGGTTAGTGTAAAACTCAATGAAAAGAAGGACGTATACGAGGCCGAGTTTTCAAATTTGGGCATAAAGGGTGTGGCCATATCCCCGACATATGTAAAACAATATGAAAAACTCCTGTGTGGCGGCATATGGTGCATCATAAAGATGGACTACTATTATGATGAAGAGGCTAAAGGTGTAAGCCCCTTTAACATCAGCAACCTGACTCCTATCCAGATGCCCAATCTGGACCTGGAGGAGATTATGAGTGGCAGAAGATATTTTACAAAAGATGAATGGATAGATATTCTGCTCAGGTCTATTGGGATGGAACCTACAAGATTCGAAAAAAATGTGAAGTGGCATCTTCTGGCGAGGATGATACCCCTGGTGGAGAACAATTACAATCTCTGTGAACTGGGGCCAAGGGGTACGGGCAAATCCCATGTATATAAGGAGATTTCTCCAAACAGCATCTTGGTATCGGGAGGGCAGACGACGGTAGCAAACCTATTTTACAACATGGCTTCAAGACAAATAGGCCTTATAGGACTTTGGGATTGTGTGGCTTTTGACGAGGTAGCAGGCATTACATTTAAAGATAAAGATGGAATTCAGATAATGAAGGATTACATGGCTTCGGGCTCTTTTGCCAGAGGGAAGGAAGAAAAGAATGCTTCTGCCTCTATGGTATTTGTGGGGAATATCAATCAGAGTGTGGATGTCTTACTTAAAACATCCCATCTCTTTGACCCGTTCCCGGAGGCAATGGCAAATGATACTGCATTCTTTGACAGGATGCATTATTATATACCTGGATGGGAGATACCCAAAATGCGACCAGAGTTTTTTACAGATGAATACGGTTTTATCACGGACTATGTATCGGAGTTTATGAGGGAAATGAGAAAGCGGTCTTTTTCGGATGCATTGGATAAATACTTTAAACTGGGCAACAACTTAAATCAGAGAGATGTTATTGCAGTAAGAAAAACAGTTTCAGGGCTTGTAAAACTCATATATCCTAACGGTGAGTTTACAAGGGGCGACATTGAAGAAATACTGCGTTATGCATTGGTAGGAAGAAGGCGTGTTAAAGAGCAGTTGAAAAAAATCGGCGGTATGGAGTTTTATGATGTGCATTTTTCGTATATAGACAATGATACGCTAAAGGAAAATTTCGTGTCTGTTCCTGAGATAGGTGGAGGCAAACTTATACCAGAAGGTGCATACAAACCGGGACACGTCTATACTGTTGGACAAGGCGAATCTGGAATGTTAGGGGTATTTAAGATAGAAGTTGAATCAATGGCTGGTTCTGGTAAGCTTGAAAAATCAGGAGCGTACAGCAGTAAATTAAAGGAAAGCATCAATATAGCTTTTAACTATTTTAGAGCTAATTCAAAGAGCATAAGCAGTGTTATAAATACAAAGACAATGGATTTTTACATGCACATACAAGACTTGCAAGGCATAGGATCAATAGATGATATGGCATTGCCTGCTTTTATAGCGTTATGTTCACAATCCCTTTCAAAGCCTATACAAGGGCAAATGGTAGTTCTTGGCTCTATGAGCATAGGTGGGACGATAAAAAAAGTCTCTGATTTGGCTAATGTGTTACAAGCCTGCTTTGATGCTGGTGCAAAAAAAGTATTGCTGCCTATGTCTTCTGCTGTTGATATATCATCTGTCCCTCCAGAGCTTTTTTCAAAGTTTCAGATATCATTTTATCAGGACCCGAAAGATGCCGTATTTAAGGCGCTTGGAGTATCATGATTGATATTGAATATACATGCATGTAGGAAGAAGTGATAAATATGTCTCTAAAACAACTTTTTGAAGAAGTGATGAACAATTATATAGTCGCAAAGAATTCCCAACCATTTAAAGGCAACAGAATGGGCGAAATTTTGCGGAATGAAATTCCAAATGCTATACAAAAATTTAGCTTTATAGGTGGAGATTTTATAGTAAAGGGATCATGTGGCCAAGGCAACTGGGCTGAGATCCCATGGGTCGCTATTATGCATAAAAGGGTTACAAAAACTACTATGGAAGGCGTATATATTGTTTATCTATTTTCATCAGATATGAAAAGGCTATATATCACATTAAATCAAGGCTGTACCAAATTAAAGGATGAATATGGGAAAGCTAAGGCAATTGAAAAAATGATGTCTATTGCGACTAGTATAAGGGATAGGTTAAATCCAAAAGGCTGGAAAACCGATGATAATATATCGATTGGCAATGAATTCTATGAAAAGGGAATGATTTTTTATAAATTATATGAAAAAGACAATATACCCAGCGATGAAGTATTAAAGTCTGATCTCAACGATTTAATAAATATTTACATAGATTATATTAGGATTACTAAAAATTCAAAGGAAGAGAGTATACAAAAGGAAGATATGGAAAATACTTATAACACCATCAAAGATGAAATTACAAACATTAAAAACTACATAAGAAGCAGTGGATTTTTATATGATGATAATCTGATTGAAAACTACTACCTGTCTTTGAAGACGAAGCCTTTTTTAATATTGGCAGGTATATCAGGGACAGGCAAAAGCAAGCTGGCAAGGCTTTTTGCTGAAGCCATTGGTGCGACTGCGGAAAATGGCCGCTTTAAGCTTGTGCCTGTTAGGCCTGACTGGTCTGACTCTACAGACTTATTGGGGTATAAGGATCTAAATGGCAGATTTCATCCTGGAGTTCTTACTACTTTTGTAAAAGATGCGATGGAAAGTCCTCAAAAGCCGTATTTCTTTGTCTTGGATGAGATGAACCTTGCAAGAGTAGAGTACTACTTCAGCGATGTCTTGTCCATCATAGAATCGCGAAATAAAGTTAATAAAACTATTGTCACAGACAGACTTTTAAATAGAGAGCTCTTAGATAAGGATTCTTTTAGCGAATACGGTGATATATACATACCTGATAATCTGTATTTTATAGGTACAGTAAATATGGATGAGACTACATTTCCATTTAGCAAGAAGGTTTTAGACAGGGCAAATGTAATAGAATTGTCCGATGTGGACCTTGACTATGCCTTTGAAGACGTAGAAGAGGTATCGCCAAAGACATTAAACAATGCTTTTTTAAGAAGCGATTTTCTTATGCTGAAAGACTGTGCTGGATATGATGATATCGTAGATGATACAATATCCATATTGAAAAACATAAACGTTGTATTGGGATATTACCGCTTTGGATACAGGGTTAGAGATGAGATATGCTTTTACACTATATACAATTCCATGCATGGTTTGATGGATTTCGATGATGCCATGGACTATGAGATACTTCAAAAGATATTGCCTAGGATAAATGGCAGCAGCATAAGCATAAAGAAAATACTTATAGAGCTTTTTAAGATATGTTCAGGCAACCTTGAGAATAGGTTTGACTACGACAGCGATGTAAGTGAGAAGATGTTTGAAGAAATAGCCAATGCGAAGTACAGAAAATCATGTGAGAAGATAGCGTTTATGACAAGGAGATATGAGGAAGATGGTTTCACATCTTACTGGCTCTGATATAGAACTTCTATACATATGGACTCCTAAGTTTTACTTCACTATAAAGGGGTCTCTTAAAGATCCCGATATGATGAAGCTTGATATAAATAAAGGCGTAAAATCAAGTGTAAAGATATCATGCAGAGATGAATATGTGGCAGAAGTTTATTCGCAGGAGTTGGGAGAGGCCATACAATTGTCTAGTGAAATCGACCCTTTATTTTTTGAGCAACAGAATTATGAAATAGTAATAGAGAAGATATCAGAGTGCAATATTGAGTTTTATCACGATAATATCAATATAAGAAATAAAGTCAGTCCTGTAGGTCATGCGAAAAAAATCTTAACAGGTGTTGTCAATTTCACCAATGACATCGGCTTATCTGATTTGATAATCAAAGTTGATGGCAAAGAGTACCTGAGAGTGGAGATAGAAGTTTACCCTTCAAAGATAGATTATCTAAATGATTATAATGCGATTTTAAAGGATATAAATGATGAGCTTTATAATTTGATTTTTGACTTTTATAAAAAGACTTATTTATTGACCGGACTTAATGACACTGTTGGCAATACCCTTACAGAGTTTTTTGCCATAATAAATCTTATATTTGATAGACTTGATCGTGCAATCGGGATAGTATTGAAAATGCCGCATCACGTATTGGCAAAAGAGAGGGTTGTTGAGAACAACTACAAGGTTAAGAGAGTAGACAATGAATGTATAAAGTGGATAAACAGGCATCAGCAGTATGTAAAAGCTTCAGGTGACGTGATTGCTGTTGAAAAAGCGCTGTCTTTAAAAAATACTGTGACATTTGATACATTTGAAAACAGGCTTATAAAGTACATGATAAAGTCTGTGATAAACAGGCTTAGAATGCTTAAAAAGCGGTATATAGGCAAGAGTGACAATGGCACTGCAATTGTGGATAGGGATATAGTAGACAAAATAGATATGATGATTACAAAGCTTGATAAACATATCTCTACTACGTTTTTGAAAGATGTTGGAGACATATACACAATGAATTCATTGTCGCTTGTTCTAAACATGGCAGCAGGGTATAGAGAGGTTTACAAATACTACATCATGTTATTGAAGGGTCTCATGATGAGAGAGGGCTTTATCAAGATTTCTACCAAGAATATGGCGCTTCTGTACGAGTACTGGTGCTTTATAAAGCTTAATTCGATACTTAGGCATAAGTACAATCTTGTAAGGCAGGACATCATAAAGTTTGATAAAAGTGGCTTATCTGTAAAGATAAAGATGGGAGATAAGGCAAAAGTAGAATATCAGAATCCTAGAAATGGCGAAAGGTATTTTTTGGCTTACAATAATAAGTATGGTGATACTGCGACAGTAGCCCAAAAACCTGATAATGCCTTGTCTCTGGAGAAAAAGGGTTCTAATGTCAAATACAATTATATATTTGATGCAAAGTACAGGATATGCTATGACAATGACTACTTAAAAAAGTATTTTACACCTGGCCCTGAAGAGGATGATATAAATACAATGCACAGGTACAGAGATGCAATCGTGTATGAGAACAAGGATAATCACAATTTTGAGAGGGCTTTTTTTGGTGCATTTGTTCTCTTTCCTTATTCAAAAGAGGATGAATATAAAAATCATCAATTTTATAAAAGCATCGAGAAAGTAGGCGTGGGAGGCCTTCCTTTTTTGCCAAATGCGACACATCTTGTGGAAGATCTGCTAGACGAGGTAATTACTGATTCGCCTGAAACTGCATTTGAAAGTACAGTATTGCAGCATGGGATGTATGAGTATATTGAGAAGATAGAATTCAATGAAAAAGAAGTTTTAGTTGGCAATTTAAGCAGCCATAAACAGTTGGAGGTAAATCTCAAATATAAGTTTTACCATATACCGTATTCTGAAATTAGATCTTCAATTAAATATATAAAATATATAGCAATTGCTCAGACAAAAGCAAAGGGCTTTGGTGATGATGCAGGCATAAGGTATTATGGTAAAGTAAAGAGCTTTGAAATATTAAAGAGAAGCGAGATTAAGGAGATACCAAAGGATTCGGATGAACTATATGTCAGATTTAAGGTTGATAAATGGGAAAAATTAGATAAAAAGATTGATTTGGCAAGATATAGAGTGCGTCGTCGCTTTTATACGAATCTATTCCTTTTAAAAAATGCCAATATTGTTCCAGATCTTTTGATAAAGACGAAAGAAGATTATAGATTGTATCTTGAGCTTAAAAGGCTAGATAAGATAAAAGTTGATATAGATAAAAATGATGTAGACGACGATACAATGGTAACAGGAATAGCATTTAAGGATCTTAATATTTCTTTCACTGGTGATTCTTACCGTATTTACAAAAATTCGATTTTATTAGATAATATAAGTGTAGATGATTTCAGAAAAAAACCTAATATTGCGATAAAAAGAATTAAAAGTCATGTTAAATAGTTTGTAAGTAGACTTCTAACAGTAAAACTATACACTGCTTTTATAATTGGAGGCAGAAATTATGTTAAACCTGCTTATTTTGTTGGCCGAAAGATTCAGCATGATAGGACTTTTGGCTTTTATCTTGTCAAAGGCAAACTTTTTTAAAAAGGTTATAAGCAATAATGTGAGTTATAAGGATCTTTCGATACTCATAGCCATATTCAGCTTGATAGGCATTATAGGAACGTATGTAGGTATTCCTATAAATGGTGCTATTGCCAATTCAAGGGTCGTAGGACCGATGATAGCAGGACTTTTAGGTGGACCTTTTATCGGGCTTATTGTGGGGTTCATAGCTGGGTTTCACAGATTTTTAATAGGCGGATTTACGGCTTTAGCGTGTGGAATATCGACAACGGCGGAAGGACTTATAGGCGGCATCATAAAGAAATACTATAAAAATACGGTTGATTGGAAAATAGCATTTTTAGCAGGCATAATTGGTGAAACATTGCAGATGGTATTGATCCTTGCCATATCGAGACCTTTTGTCAGTGCACTATCACTGGTAAAGGTGATTGGCATACCTATGATATTGGTCAATTCAACTGGGATTGCTGTGTTTATGCTGATCATCAAATCAGTATTTGATGAGATTGACACGATACAGTCAAGACAAGCCAAGATAATCCTTGATATTACGTCTAAGACAATACCGTACATTAGAAATGGGCTAAATAGTGATACGGCAAAAATTGTTTCCGAGATCATATATGAGGCGATTGATGCGGATGCTGTCGCCATAACAGATATGAAGACGATTTTGGCATCTGTAGGATTAGATGAAGCGGATGAAAATTGTCATCTATTTAAAAAGTCTGAAGTGAATGCATTTAGGTTTAAAAAGGTTTATGTGGAAAACAGCAAAAAAGGCCTGTGCCTTTTATCGTCTGTGACAGCGCCATTGTACTGCTACGATGAATTAGTTGGCACACTTAAAATTTTTCGAAAGAATAAGTTTGTAAACAGCACAGATATAGAAGTTGCAAAAGGATTAAGCAATTTGATTTCGAACCAGCTTGAAATCGCTGATGCTGAAAATCAGAAAAGAATTGCCGACGAGATGAAGTTTAATGCACTTCAATCACAGATAAATCCACATTTTCTGTTTAATGCGCTGAATACTGTCATTTCATTTATACAGTACAATCCCGAGGGTGCCAGTAGGCTTCTTATCACATTGAGCGAATATTTAAGAAACAACCTAAGACATGCTGGAAAATGGATAACTGTAGGCAAGGAAATCGAAAATATAGATGACTATTTGTTTATAGAAAAAGCTCGCTTTGGCGAAAAGATAAATGTGGTCAAGGATATTGATGGTGATATTCTAAACATGTACATCCCTGCTTTGCTGATACAGCCTATTGTGGAAAATGCTGTGAAACACGGCATTCTTCCAAAAGACAATGGTGGCACAGTAATAATAAGGGCCAAAAACAACAAGGATTTTATCAGGTTTTCTGTTGAAGACGACGGAGAGGGAATGGATAATCAGATGCGTTTAAAGATTTTAAACGGTGAGTCGGGAAACAATGCAGGTATAGGCCTTCACAATGTGTACGAAAGGGTTAAAAGCATATATAAAAGTGCTTCCTTTAAGATAGATAGCAAAAAAGGACATGGTACAAAAGTTATGTTTGATTTTCCAAAGTTTTACGATGGGGAAAAGGAGGAATTTTCTGGTGGTTTTAAGGTCTCTAATAGTGGACGATGAAATTCCTGCAATAGAAGGATTAAAACATCTTTTAGAGGATTATAAGAATACTTTAGAAGTCGTAGGGACAGCTACAAACGGTACAGAGGCATTTGAGAAGATCATAAGTTTAAAGCCAGATGTGGTCTTTTTAGATATAGACATACCAAAGATAAATGGAATCAATGTTGCAAGCAATATATCATCGCTTGAGAAGGTGCCATTAGTCATATTTGTCACAGCGTACGATAGCTATGCGGTAGATGCTTTTGAGATTGGTGCTGTTGACTATCTTTTAAAACCCATAAATCCATGCAGATTAAGTAAAACCATCAATAAAATAGCCGGGATGATAGATAAACCGGATCAATGGAAAAACTATATAGACAACGAGGCGAAATTCTTTGAAAAGCAATTTAATAAGTTGCCTGTTGAGAAGTTTGGCAGGATAAGGCTTATAGATTTTGATGAAATCGTGTATGCAGAAGCGATGGAAGGTAAAGTCTTAATAAAAACCAAAAACGACATATTTGAATACAATGATACTATGAAGAATTTAGAAAATCGGCTTAAAGAGCCATTATTCTTAAGAGTGCAAAAAAGCTTCATAGTTAATTTGAATAATGTTGTAGAGATACTGCCGTGGTTTAAAGGGACTTATTGGCTTACAATGAATGACGATAAAAAAACTAAAATTTCTGTCGGCAAAAATAAGATAAAAGAACTTAAAATGATATTAGGCCTTAGCAGAAATTAGAAATGTAAACATTTCTTTTTGATAACGTATATTTCTTTTTATCCATTTATCGTTTACTTTCATGGAATAATCGATGAATTTTATTTCTCTTTGTCTTATACTCCTTGTAGAATCAAAAATATAAGGAGGTCTTAATTTATGAGCGCAATAGTATTAGTTATTGCTGCTGCATGTATATTTGCATTGGCGTATCGTTTTTATGGCGCTTTTATAGCATCAAAGGTTTTGGTTTTAGATGAAGCGAGAAAGACTCCTGCTTATGAATTGGAAAATGGTTATGACTATGTACCTACAAATAAATGGGTACTTTTTGGACATCATTTTGCGGCTATAGCGGGGGCAGGTCCATTGGTAGGTCCAGTTCTTGCTGCACAATTTGGTTACTTGCCAGGCACACTTTGGATATTGATAGGTGCAGTTTTGGCAGGCGCAGTGCACGACATGGTTATCTTATTTGCATCTGTGCGGCATGAGGGCAAATCCTTGGCAGAGATTGCAAGAGCAGAAGTAGGGAAATTTTCGGGCTTCGCTGCTACAATGGCTGTGATATTTATCTTGCTTATTACCGTCGCAGGACTTGCAATCGTTGTTGTGAATTCTCTTTTCAATAGCTCATGGGGTACTTTTACTGTAGGGGCTACAATACCTATCGCATTATTTATGGCTATCTACATGAGATGGATAAGACCAAACAAAGTGTCTGAAGCGACCATAATCGGTGTGGCGCTAATGATACTGTCAGTTATATCTGGTCCTGCAATCCAGCATTCAGCATTGGCATCATATCTTACATTCAATCAACACCAGATGACGATTATCATAGCTGTCTACGGACTTGTAGCTGCAGTTTTGCCAGTATGGCTGCTTTTGACACCAAGGGATTATCTTAGCACTTATATGAAAATTGGCGTTATAACATTGTTAGCCATAGGAGTTATATTTGTAAACCCATTGATAAGAATGCCTTTAACCACAAAATTCATCCATGGCGGTGGTCCTATAATACCAGGTAAAGTTTGGCCGTATGTGTTTATAACTATTGCATGTGGAGCACTCTCTGGATTCCATTCTCTTATAGCTACAGGTACAACGCCTAAGATGATTAAAAGTGAAAAAGACATTTTGCCTATAGGATATGGCGCGATGCTTGTAGAAGGATTTGTATCTATAATGGCGCTTATTGCTGCTACAAGTTTGCATCCTGGTGACTATTTTGCCATAAATGTACCGCCACAGATCTTTGCACATCTTGGAATGAATACTGTTGATCTTCCTGCACTTTCAAAGGCTATAGGTGAGACTTTGGCAGGAAGGACTGGTGGTGCAGTTACTTTAGGCGTAGGTATGTCTTACATTTTCTCATCGATACCAGGTTTTAAAGAATTGATGTCATATTTGTATCATTTCTCAATACTTTTTGAAGCCTTGTTTATACTGACGACAGTCGATGCAGGCACAAGAATTGGAAGGTACGTTTTGCAAGAAGCTGGTGGATATATCTACAAGCCATTAAAAAATAAGAATTGGTGGCCAGGTATCATAATCACAAGCGTTTTATTTACATCTGCGTGGGGTTATTTGGTGTACAATGGCAGTATATCTACCATATGGCCTTTATTTGGTACATCGAATCAGCTTTTGGCATCAATTGCATTAGCAATCGGGACGACGATGCTTTTAAAGAGAGGGAAGGCAAAGTATGTTGCCATAACAGCAGTGCCTTTTGCATTCATGATAGTTACGACAGTTACGGCGGCATATCTAAATATTGTGACAAACTATTTGCCATCAGGCAATACGGTTTTAATAGTTTTCTCAATAATAATTTTGCTATTAGCTGTAGCTATCAGCATCGACTGTGTGGTAAAGTGGATTAAGATATACAGGGAAATGCATTTGCAAAATGTAGCTGCAAATTTAGAAACATCTAATTAAAAGCGATAAAAAGGACAGGTGAAAGCCTGTCCTTATGTATTAATATTCTTCTTTTCTTACACCAAATTCGGCGGATTCAACCCATTCATAAGAGTGATTCAACAATGTTATTATGTCTTCGATTATACTATAGTGCTCTTCTTCCTGCTTTATAAGGTATTTGAAGATTTCACTTTCTTCTACATCGTTGGTGTCATTTAAAAACTTTTTATAGAGATCTATGCTTTCTTTTTCTTTATCTAAAATTAGCCTGTATCCTTCAATCTGTCCCTGTATATCTTTAATGTTATTTTTAAAATCTTTTGCGTTGAAAAATATATTTTTAGCCCTTTCTAAATTTCTATCATCTTTTAATTCAAATGTAATTTCGTTCATTTTGTTTTTTAGTATTTCTGCATGTGTCATTTCATCTTTTGCCATCTCTTTAAATACATTGTAAAGTTCATTGTCTTTATTCAATTCAGCTTGATTATTGTAGTACTGTGCACCATCCAGTTCCATTTTGATTGCATACTCTAAAGGATTCATATAATCATCTCCATTATCAATAAACAATAATTTTCCTCTAATAATATTATAACATTACTTGCTAATTAATCAAAGAGGAAGATGAAAATATTTTTTTATAAATTCTTTATAATTTGATTTTATAATACAAACATCGAACAAAATGATGAAAGAAAGGTGGTATATTATGGAATATATACTTGAAACGAGAAATTTAAAAAAGTCTTATGGGAAACACTTAGTTGTAGATGACATTTCATTAAAAGTTCCTAAAGGATCTATATACGGACTTCTTGGACCTAATGGTGCTGGTAAATCTACTACATTAAAGATGGTAACCGGTTTACTTCATCCAACATCAGGTGAAATATTTGTATTTGGAGAGAGGTGGCGAAGAGAGCATCTTGATAAAATTGGTGCACTTATTGAGTCGCCTGCTCTATATGGGAATTTGACGGCGTATGAAAATCTTTTAGTTCACGCAAGATTAATTGGAATTGCTGAGGAGAGGATTAAAGAAGTTCTAGAAATTGTAAATTTAAATAATACAGGTAAAAAACTAGTATCACAATTTTCTACAGGCATGAAACAGAGATTAGGCATTGCCATTGCTTTATTAGGAAATCCTGATTTGTTAATACTTGATGAACCATCCAATGGTTTAGATCCTATAGGTATACAGAATCTTCGAGAATTAATAAAGTCTTTTCAGAAAATGGGGATTACAGTAATATTGTCAAGCCATATTTTAACAGAAGTTTCAAAGCTTGTTGATACAATAGGTATTATAAGTAATGGCAAGCTTAAATATCAAGGAACAATAGACGAAAAGCAAGACATTGAACAGTTATTTTTTAATGTAGTGAGAGGTGAAAAAAATGATTAATATCTTGAAATCGGAAAATTTAAAGTACAGAAGGACATTTATGAGAAAACTTATTATGTTTGCGCCGCTGTTTTTTGTGCTGTATGCACTGCCACAGAAGATATTTATGCCTGCAAATTATCTTATGCCATGGCAACTTCTTATTGATTTGGTTTACAATTGGTGGCCGGTAATTTTTATACCGATTGGCTTGGCGCTTTATGCATCGCTGGTAGCTTTGCATGAGAAAAAATCTGGCGGATATCGAAGTATAAAAAGTCGCAATGTTCCTCTACACAAAATATGGATAGGTAAAATATTGATAATGGCTTTCTATACATTTTTGTCAACATTAGTTTTGATTATTGTTATTATTATAACAGGAACAATAACGGCAGGCGGAGATATTCCTTGGGTTAAAATAATTGCAGGAGGATTTTTTACATGGGTTACTTCGCTTGCTCTTATTCCTTTGGAACTATGGCTGGCAACTTTGAAGGGAACATTTTATAGCATTGCATTAGGGTTTGTAGGACTTATTATCGGTGTGATTGGAGCTTCTAAATCATATTGGATCTATATTCCATGGAGCTGGCCAATAAGGCTTATGTGTCCAATAATAGGTGTTCACCCTAACGGTACATTGTTACAGATTAATGACTCTTTAAGAGATCCATCGGTGATACCGATAGGCATTATTGTATCAGTTTTAGCGTTTTTGATATTCTCAATTCTTACTATGATTTGGTTTCGAAGGAGAGATTTAAATTGATGAAGGTATTGCATTCTGAAATAATAAAGACGAAACGTACGCCTTTAAGATATATTACATTTTTGCTTCCAGTATTGTTTTCATCTGCACTTCTATGGTACTCATCAGAAAGATCTTTATTTGATTTTTATATCCATCAAGCCTTTTTTGAAATCTGGACGGCAATGGTTGTTCCTATTATGGCTGGCTTATTATTTGGTTTGGCTGCAAATCAGGAGGAGAACGCTGGAGGTTTCATAAACTTATTTTGTAATAATTTTGAAAGGAGCAAATTATACATTGGCAAATTCTTAGTCATAGCATTATCAATGCAGATAATAGGCATGATAAGGCAATGGTATATATTGATGTTCAAAAGTTTGAGAGGGTAATGGATAACATTGTCATTAACAGTATAAGATATACTCCTAAATTAGGAATGATAAAAATAAGATGTAATATCGATGAAGATAAAATAAATATAACAGTTTGTGATTCGGGAAATGGATTCAATCAGAAAGACTTAACACATATCTTTGAAAGGTTTTACAGGGGAGATATATCAAGGTCATCAGAAGATGGACACGTTGGTCTGGGACTTTACATTGCAAAGAAGTTGGTAGAGATTCATGGAGGGAAAATAGAAGCTCATAATAGAGAGTGCGGGGGTGCTTGTATTAAGTTTGATTTAAAGTATAAGAAAAATGTGTAAAACCTTAATGAAATCTTGACATAGGGTATATAATAAAAATGATGTTGTAAATTTTACATAAGAAGGTGTAGAGATTGAATAGAGGTTATATCTACCTTATCATAACTGTGCTTTTTTTCAGCACTTATGAGGTTGTAGGAAGAACACTGACAGGCATTGTAAATCCACTTCAGATAAATTTCATCAGGTTTTTTATAGGCGGATTCATATTGCTTCCTGTTGCCATAAAAAATATTAAAAGCAAAAATTTACATATCGCATTTAAAGATTTTTGGTTATTAGTGTTAATAGGGCTTACTAATGTGGTGTTTAGTATGTCATTTTTGCAGATAGGGATAAACATGACATCCGCCAGTCTTTCTGCTGTCATATTTAGCTCAAATCCTCTTTTTGTAATGATTGCAGCTTCATTTCTATTAAATGAAAAATTAGATTCTGCCAAAATTTATGGTTTGATACTTGGTGTAATAGGTTTAGTTATAGTATTTTACAAACAATTGATTTCAGGCGGAAACCATATTACTGGAATTGTATTTCTCATTCTATCTTCAATCATGTATGGTGTATACACTGTATTAGGTAAGAAATTCACTGTTAAGTACGATAGCGTTGTGATGAATTCATTCTCATTCATAATAGGAAGTTTGCTTCTTATACCTTTGCTTTTGTACAACAAATATCCTATTTTTAGTTTACCGCTAAGGGCTATTCCGCAGATGCTGTATTTAACTGTATTTGTTACAGGCATTGCATATTACACTTATTTCTTAGGTTTATCCAGTGTAAATACTGGCATAGGATCTATGGTTTTCTTTGTAAAGCCAATATTAGCCAGCATAATTGCAGCAATATTTTTATCGGAGAAGATCACAATCCAGCTTGTAATCGGCACAATCGTAATACTTATAGGTATATTGATTGTGCAGAAAGACAATATAGCTTTATTTAGCAATAAAAATGCAGATGAAGAGATGTATTAAGGGCCTCAATGTGATTTAGAGGCCCTTAGGTTTTATACATCCAAATTTTCTACCTTTTTCTTGAAGACGAATTTAAGTATGATGTAATATATTATACCGATTCCAATCCATGATGCTCCAAGAATTTTTGCATGGTTGTTTAAGTTTATCCATACGTAGAAGATCACTAAAAAACCTAAAACTGGTGATACAATGTGTTTCCATATATTTAATGATTTATTTTTAATAAAATGAACTATTACTGTTATATGAAGGACTAAGAAAGATGTCAAAGCTCCGAAGTTTATTACTGATGTAAGATCAGCTATTCTATTGCTGTAAATTATAACGAGAACAGCTGAAAGAACAGCTATAGATATAGTTGC
The DNA here is from genome assembly GCF_051201035.1 of Thermoanaerobacterium thermosulfurigenes. Classification (NCBI taxonomy): domain Bacteria; kingdom Bacillati; phylum Bacillota; class Clostridia; order Thermoanaerobacterales; family Thermoanaerobacteraceae; genus Thermoanaerobacterium; species Thermoanaerobacterium thermosulfurigenes. The sequence goes on along the minus strand of NZ_JBPODR010000001.1, from coordinate 120,485 downwards.
AATGTATGGGGTCTTGTATTTTGGATGAACTTTTGACAAGAATGAAGGTAAGTTTTTATCCCTTGCCATACTAAAAAGCACTCTTGACACTGCTGCTTGAGCCGCCAATGAATTCGCAATGCCCCAAGCAAAAGCAGTAGCTAATGAAGTAGTTAACATAAGCCATGTACCACCGGCTCTTTTTGCTACATCGTAAAAAGCTGTGTTAAGGTCACTAAAAGATTTATAGTCAGGCCATATCATTGAAGCGACCCAAGTTTGAAGTATAAATAGTATTCCTGCGAACAAAAGTGCTAATACAGTTGCTCTACCGACTGTTTTTTTACCTCCTACTGTTTCTTCTGCAAGTGTGCTTATTCCATCGAAACCTAAAAAACTTAGAACTGCTATAGAAACTGCACTCATGACTAAACTTAAGCTAAAGTTTTGTGGATCGTAGAAAGCTTTAAATGAAAATTGTGCTCCTCCTATGCCTTTAGATATAGCTACAATACCTACTACTACAAATAATGCCAAAACGATTAATTCAAGTATCAGGACTATTCTGTTGAATTTTGCTGTAAATTCGATACCTAATATATTAATGATTGTATTAATGATTATGAAAGCCAATGCCCATGCCACAATTGGAATTGCTGGAAATATACTGCTTAATGCTGCAGCACTTACTACATACAATAGAGCAGGTACAAGAAGATAATCGAGAAGTATAGCCCATCCTGTAAAGAAACCGATGACTTTGTTTAAACCATTTGTTGCATAAGAATAGACAGAACCTGCTATTGGAAAGGCTTCAGACATTGATGCATAGCTGAATGCAGTGAATATCATACCGATAATGCCTATTAGGTAAGCAAGTGCTACCATTCCCTTTGATATGTCAGCAACAAAGCCATAAATACCAAAAGGAGCGATTGGAACCATAAATATGAGTCCATAAATGATAAGATCCCATACAGATAAAGCTCTTTTTAATTCTTGCTTGTAACCGAATTTTTCAAGAGTACTGTCATTTTTGTTATCCATAGAATATTACCCCCTGATTAAAATTCTATCCCATACGTCTCCAAAACCCAGTTTGGCATTGAGAAGCGTGCTGTCTTCAGTGGATCAACAACTTGAGATATTTGGACATTGCCAGATATACTGAAAAGAGTTGATATTTCTTCTATTGATAGGTCAGTATTTTTTTGAAAAAGTTCTGCCATGTCTTTTACTGCTGTTTCTATGGCTTTTGATATTGATTCGTTCGATGCGATTGTAGCTGTTACTTCATTTGTCTTTACAAGTGGATTATTGAGCTTTAAGTTTTTTAATACTCTAAACTCAACTGTAACGGTGCCGCTTACTTCTACACCTGATACGCCTATCTCTCCATCTCCCATTACAGCATGCAAATCTCCTAATGCGAAAAGTGCACCGTCGACAAAAACAGGCAAATAAAGCTTAGAGCCCTCTCCTATAAGTGTTGTATCCATGTTACCTCCATGAGGACCAGGTGTGCCGCAGTTTATTTCGCCTTCCTTTGGTGCAACTCCAATTACCCCTATCATTGGCTTTACAGGAAATGAGAGCTTTTCGTTGAAGATGACTTTGCCATCATTTATTTCAACTACTTTTGAATATAAATCATTCATCTTATCGCCTAAAACTCCTAAATCCTTTCCTGTCGCAATGACGCCTTTATTTTCAATGTCGATTTTTTTGATTATCACTTCTAATACGTCATTTTCTTTCGCACCATTGATGTAGATTGGACCTGTTGCAGGGTTTACTTTATCCCAATCCATTGTTTCTAACTTGTCATCATTTGTTTTGATTTGGCATGAAAAACAATCTAAAGTTTCTATCTTCACCTCCTCTCCATCGTTTACATTAAGTACAGGATCGTTGTGCTTTGAAAAACTAAAAATGCACTTCTCATTTGTCAATTCATGCATATTCCAGCATCTCCTTTTTATGTAAATTATGTTTAAGCTCATTATAACCCCAAATAAGATGTTATTCAATAAAAATATATTTTAATGATTAAAAGATTTTTGTAATTCCTAAAATGAATGTGCCAAGCTATTTAAAAATATAATTAATATGCTATAATGTTTTTAACGATTATAATGGAATATATAGGAGTGGAGGGGAATGTATGGTAGACAAAAGGGATAAGTACATTTTTTTACTAAAAGCGATTTTGTGGACTTATATTATAATGTGCATAATCATAGCCGGATTAAATTATGGATATGCAAGTAAAGCCCCTAAAAATGTAGCTGATGCTATAAATTGGGTTTGGCAATTTTATGAGAACTGGATTAAGACCATATTTATTATTGCAGGTAGTTTTCTTACTATAAACATAATAGGCAAGTCGAAAAGGACAAAAATGAGAAAAGCGAACCTTATTGGTTTAATCATTGCAGCACTTATTGTACATATTATAATGCCACTGTTTTTTCACAATGGCGATGTATATTTCTTTGCTATGCCTCTTCCATGGACGACAGTGCCATTGCAGCTTCTATACCATAATTCTTCGTTTTATAAAAGTTATTTTCCTATATGGGGTGTTGCAGGCATTTCAAGTGTATTAATATTTTACGTATTGGTTAGCATAATCGTTTTTATAGGAACTTTTTTATACGGTAGAAGATGGCAATGCTCTACAATCTGTCTTTTTAATGGATTTGCTTCAGAAGTTTTTGATCCTGTCTTTCCTCTTTTGGGAAAGAAAAAGCATCTAAATCAAAAGGGAATAAAAATATTTGCATTATTAAGATGGTTATTCTTTGCTATATCGCTATTTTTAACTATTTGGTGGATATTATTTTTATCTGGAGTGTTTTTAGGTGGCAATTATGATGCGATAAGTAAGATAGAATCATATAAGTATCTTGCTGGCGAACTTCTTATGGCTATGTTTTTTTGGATTGCATTAACAGGCAGAGGATATTGCTATTATTGCCCATTGGGAACAGTTTTGGGATTGATAAGTAAAATTGCTGGGCAAAAAATCACTACAAATAATTCAAAATGTATTCAATGTGGACAATGCAATGAATCATGTCCTATGAGTATAGACATAAAAAGTGCAGCATATTACGGTAAAGATGTTACTGATATAAGGTGTGTAGGGTGCGGACATTGTGTTGATGCATGTCCTACAAAAACATTATCTTATACAACGAAAGTTTTAAGTATCTTAAAAAAGAGAGATAAGAAATCATCAATCATGCAAATTTGACAATTATTAGTTGGCAGGCTAAACTAATGTTAGAGATACATCAATCATTAGCAGTAATTATTTTGATTTATATTTGGGGGGATTTTTTTGAGGCTTATAAAGAGATTTGCATCGTATTACAAGCCACATATATGGCTTTTTATCCTTGACATGGTGTGTGCATTTTTTATATCTGCTTCAGATTTGGTTTTTCCTATGGTTACGAGAAATGTGATAAATAACGTCATACCTAACAAGGATTTTAATCTCATATACAGGTTCGCAATTTTGTTAGCTATAATGTACTTCGGAAGGATGATACTTGAATACATAGTAGGATACTATGGCCATGTTTTAGGTGTAAGCATAGAGTACGATATGAGAAAAGATGCTTTTTCACATCTTCAGAAACTTTCTATGAATTATTATGACAATACAAAGACAGGTTATATAATGTCAAGGGTTGTCAATGACTTAAATGAAATAGCAGAAGTAGCACATCATGGTCCAGAGGACCTTTTTTTGTCTATCATAAGAATAATAGGCACATTCATACTTTTGCTTACAATTGATGTAAGGTTGACACTGGTTGTATTTACCATAATTCCTTTTATGTTTATATACATGTATATTTACAACAATAAGTTTGAAGTTATATGGAAGAATGTCCGTGAAACGCAGGCACAGATGAATGCTACATTAGAAGAAAGCATTACAGGAATAAGAGTCGTCAAATCATTTGTAAGGGAAAAATTTGAGAAACTAAAATTCGATAATAAAAGCTCCATGTACAAAAGTGCCAGGTCAAAAGCAGTTAAGCATATTGGTATATTCGATTCTAGTGTAAATTTCCTTTCTAATATATCAGTTGTGATAACTCTTGCAGCAGGTGGCTACTTTATATCGAAAGGCCTCATAAATACAGGTGACTTGGTGGCATATATAATATACATTAGCCAGTTTTTGCAACCTTTGACTGTTCTTTTGCGGTTTATAGAGCAGTACCAGCAGGGTATGGCTGGCTTTAGGCGGTTTGTAGAGCTTATGGATACAGAGTCAGAGATAGCAGATAAAAAAGGTGCGATAGAGTTAAAAGACGTGAAAGGCGATATTGAGTTTGACAATGTCACATTCAGCTACGACAATAAAAGAGAAGTACTGTCAGGAATCAATCTTAAGATAAAACATGGAGAGACAGTGGCAATAGTAGGACCGTCAGGTGCAGGCAAGACCACACTTTTAAGCCTTATACCGAGGTTTTATGAGATAGATGCAGGCTCCATAAAAATTGACGGTATAGATATAAGAGATGTGAAGATATCATCGCTTAGAGAAAATATAGGCATTGTTCAGCAGGATGTATTTTTGTTTTCGGGTACAATAAAAGAAAACATTGCATACGGTAAATTAGATGCTACTGACGAAGAAATAATCAATGCGGCCAAAGCTGCAAACGCACATGACTTCATAATGGAGCTAAAAGATGGCTACGATACGTATATTGGCGAAAGAGGCGTAAAATTGTCTGGGGGACAAAAGCAGAGAATATCTATTGCAAGGATGTTTTTAAAAAATCCTCCGATACTTATACTTGATGAAGCGACATCATCACTTGATAACAAAAGTGAATCGATTATCCAGCAGTCTATTGAAAATTTATCGAAAAACAGGACTACCCTCATAATCGCCCACAGGTTAGGAACTATAAGAAATGCCAAGCGTATAATCGTACTTACTGAAAATGGAATAGAAGAGGAAGGTACACATGAGGAGTTTATGAATAGGAAGGGCGTGTACTATAATTTGTACAACTACCAAAAAGAAAATTTGACGATAGAGTGAAATATCCTGTACAAGTCAAACAATTTGTGTTAAAATTAAATAAAAGTTAATATTTCGTCTGGGGAGCTGGGGTGATAGCCCGGCTGAGAGTTAGCAGCTATTTCTGCTATGACCCATAACCTGATCTGGATAATGCCGGCGTAGGGAGTACATTGGGATTTAAGTGTGCTTATCCAGCACACTTTTTTGTTTCGTATTTCCTTAAGGCATACAAAAAAGGAGGAATCGATGTGAGAAAGTTACTTACAATTGCAGGCTCTGACAGCATTGGTGGAGCTGGCATAGAGGCAGATTTAAAGACGTTTTGCGCACTTGGCGTATACGGCATGTGCGTCATAACGGCAGTTACTGCGCAGAATACAGTAGGAGTTTTTGACGTGAGGGAGATGGATGCAGATATCATCAAAAAGCAGATTGACTGTGTATTTGAGGATACAGAAGTTGATGCTGTGAAAATAGGCATGGTGTCAAGTGGAGAAATCATTGACGCTATTGCATCATCACTTAAAATATGGAATCCAAAAAACGTCGTGTTAGACCCTGTCATGATATCAAAAAGCGGATATTACCTTCTAAAAGAAGACGCCATAGATGCATTGAAGACAAAACTTTTGCCTATGGCAGATATCATTACTCCAAATATACCGGAGGCATGTGAACTTACGGGAATGAATATTGAGGGAATTGAAGACATGAAAGAGGCTGCTAAAAAAATCATCGATATGGGTGTAAAAGCTGTCGTTGTAAAAGGTGGTCATTCTGTAGAAAATGCTACTGATGTATTTTACGATGGAAGTGAATTTTTACTTTTGCCGCAGGAGAGGATCGACACCAAAAATACACATGGGACAGGATGCACTTACTCATCTGCAATAGCTTCGTACCTTGGTAGAGGATTTAGCTTGAAAGATGCAGTAATAAACGCAAAAAGTTACATAACAGAGGCTATTAAAAATTCTCTTGAGATAGGTAAAGGTGTAGGACCTGTAGGACATTTAGTAGATCTTTATAAGAAAGCAGGTATTGACTATGAAGATTAAAAATTCGACGCTTTTTTTGATATGGGCAGGTGCGGCCATATCCATTGCAGAGGTTTTTACTGGTTCATACTTTGCACCATTAGGCTTAACTAAAGGAATTTTAAGCATATTGTTAGGTCATATAATTGGTACTCTGTTTTTTGCTTTAGGAGGGCTTATGTCCTTTAGAGTTAAGAAGCCTGCAATAGAGTCCACGAAAGGTGTATTGGGCGAGAGAGGCATGGTATTTATAGGGCTTTTAAATGTGCTTCAATTGGTTGGCTGGACGGCTGTAATGATAATACAGTCTGCAAAGGCTTTCAACGGTGCCATAGGCATGTCTACTGCTATTGGAATTTTTGTCGTTGGCATATCTGTTTTATTGTGGACATTATTCTTTGACAATGAAGCTTATTGGATAAACGATATTGCTGTTGTACTTTTATTTATATTGACTATATTTGTTGTATTGTATTTAAAAGGCGGGAAAATAGCGTCAGTAACGGGAGACATGAGTTTCAGCGGTGCTGTTGAGCTTGCCGTTGCTATGCCTGTATCATGGCTTCCGCTGGTAGGGGATTACACTATAAATGCTAAAGATGGGAAGTCCAGCTTTATATATACATTTGCAGGATATTTCATAGCAAGCTGCTTCATGTATTTTATAGGACTTTATGTGGCTTTAAAAACAGGCGGAAAGGATATAATCTCGTATTTTGCGTCAATAAAAACGGGAATTGTACCGCTTCTCATTATACTTTTGTCGACGGTTACTACGACTTTTATGGATGTGTATTCTGCTGCTATTTCAACCCTTTCTATTGTCAAAGCTAAATTAAGCAGAAAAAGTCTGCTTATTATATATTCCATTGTGGGGCTTATTGCCGCATATTTGTTCCCAATGGATAATTACCAAAACTTTTTATACGCCATAGGAAGTGTATTTATTCCAGCATATACGGTTGTATTTGAAGATTTCTTTTTGATGAAAAGCAAAAGCCATAGCTTCTTAAATGTGCCTGCCACGATTTCTTTTGCGGTGGGTACGATATTCTACAATTATCTTACATATTTTGGCACAAATCTATCAAAATGGTTTATAACGCCCACAATAGGTACGATTATTTTAACTGCTGTAATCTATCCAATTATGAAATCTTTAAATAAGAGAGAGGAGAAAATTTATGGTTGAAGAAGCAATAAAGGTTTTAGAAAGATTAAAAGAAGAAGTGCCGCTTGTCCACGCTATAACAAACTACGTCGTAATAAACGATAATGCCAATGCACTACTAAGTATAGGGGCATCTCCTGCAATGGTTATGTCACCGGACGAAGCGTACGATTTTACAGCAATTTCAAATGCTTTGTACGTAAATATAGGTACTATCAATAATGAAACTAAAGAGACAATAATCAATTCTGTAATATCAGCAAAAGACCACAAAAAACCAGTCGTCTTAGACCCTGTAGGATGTGCTGCTATAAAAAGCAGAGTTGACTTTGTAAACATGCTTTTGAAAATAAGCGATATAAGCATTATCAAAGGAAACGGCGGAGAAATAAAGGCTTTATCAGGTGAAAGTGCAAATGTGAAAGGTGTAGATTCTCTTGATGATACTGGAAATATTGAAGCTTGTGTAAAACTTGCAAAGTTAACAAATACGGTTGTCGTTGCAACAGGTAAAGAAGACTATATAAGCGATGGGAAAAGAGTAGTAAAAGTTAAAAATGGTACACATTTATTTGCAAAGATAACAGGTGCGGGCTGTACTTTAGGTGCAATAATGGCGGCTACGTCTGCATGCGGCGATGACAAAGTGATATCGTCATTGGCTGCCCTTCTTATTATGAATATAGCTGGAGAATTGGCGGAAAAAGAGTGCAATTTGCCTGGGACATTTAGGGCAAAATTTATAGACAATCTGTACCTTATAAACTCCGACATTATAAGGAAATACGCTGATATTGAAGTATTGGAGGCGTAAGCATGAAAGATTTTGATGTATCTCTTTATTTGGTCACTGACAGAAACCTTTTGAAGGCTGGTAGAGATTTTTACGATGCTGTAGAAGAATCATTGCAAAACGGTGTTACTATGCTACAGCTTAGGGAAAAGGATATTTCATCAAGAGAGTTTTACGAGATTGCTAAAAGATTAAAAGATATTGCAGGAAAATACAATGTTCCATTTATAATAAATGACAGAATTGATATAGCACTGTCTGTTGATGCAGATGGAGTTCACCTAGGTCAAGAAGATCTGCCATGCAGCATTGCAAGAAAGATCATGGGCGATAATAAGATAATCGGCATATCTGCTGGATGCGTAGATGAAGCCGTAGAGGCAGAAAGAGATGGTGCTGACTACATAGGAGCAGGTGCAGTATTCTACACAGGCACAAAGAAAGATATAGGTGAAGCAATAGGGCTTTTGAATTTAAAAAAAATAAAAGAAGCAGTAAAGATTCCTGTTGTCGCAATTGGAGGCATAAAATACAGCAATGCATTAGATGTAATGAGAACGGGCGTTGATGGAATCTCAGTTGTATCAGAGATCATGGCATCAGATGATATAGGTTTTGCCACAAGGCGCTTAAAAGATGCTATATCAAAGTAGTATGAAAAGCACATTCTTACAAATAGGATGTGCTTTTTGCATATACTATTTGAAATGTGCTAAGAATAAAAATAAACAAATTACTTAAAAAAAAGGAGTACGAAAATGTTTATTCCTAAGCGCATTATTTTTGAAAAAAATGCTATAGACTATGAAATTGGATACAACATATACCAATTTTTTAAAGACAGAAAAGAAGTTGAATTTATAGAGATGAAAGGAAATAGAATAAAAGGACATATACCAGGGGACAATTTACGAGAATATTATAAAGAAGGGAAAAATACTTTAGTTGTGGGCGTGAAGAAAAAGATAGATTTTCAATCTTGTAAACCATCAGCTAATTATCAGCTACCATTGCTATCTGGTTGTGTAGGTCAATGTCAATATTGTTATCTTAATACAAATTTAAGCGAGAGGCCTTACATAAAGGTCAATGTAAATATAGATGACATATTTATGTGGGCAAATGATTATATTGAAACAAGGAAACCTGAAAAGACAATTTTTGAAGGTTCGGCAACGTCAGATCCCGTGCCAGTAGAGCCGTATACAAACATTCTAAAATCTGCGATAGAATTTTTCAGCAAAAGCGAAAGTGGAAGATTTAGATTTGTCACGAAGTTTACAGACATAGATACACTTCTTGATATTGAACATAATGGACATACAGAAGTGAGATTTAGTTTAAATACTGAAAAAATCATAAATGAATATGAAAAAAGGACTCCATCATTAAATAAACGATTGGAAGCCAGCAGAAAAATAATTGAATCAGGCTATCCCATGGGTTTTTTGATAGCGCCTGTTTTTTTGTATGACAATTGGCAAAAAGATTATAAAGAACTATTATTTAAAATGAAGGAAAGTATACCTGAAAAAACTGCATATCCAATAACATTTGAAATTATCTCACACAGATACACAGCAAAAGCCAAAAGTACCATATCAGAGATTTTTCCTGAAAATACACTGCCTATGAATGATGAAGAAAGGGTTTGTAGATTCGGTCAATTTGGCTACAAAAAATTTATGTACAAAAATGATGAGATAAATGAAATGAAGGAATTTTTTATAAAGGAAATAGAGTCAATATTTGATGGCAATGTCATCAAATATATAATATGAGTCTAAATGTCATATAGGTTTGCAGCGGATCTTAAAAGGCTACTATATATAAAAAGCAATTAATCTGATATTATAAAAAACTTGATTTGAGAGTATTGATGATATATAGAGTTTATGGTACCATTGTAGTAGTCTTTTTCTAATTATGTAGCAGTCTTATTATAACCTATATAATTGATAGGGAGGCTTGTTTAATGAAAAAAATACATACGAGAGAACTGGTTTTTCTAGCATTGTTGATTAGCCTAAACATAGTTTTAAGTAGAATAGCTAGTATTAGAATAGCTGTTGGTGGTATTGAAGGTATAAGAATTGGCTTTGGCGCATTGCCGGTGATTCTTGCAGGGATAATGTTTGGATCTACAGCAGGAGGTATAGTAGGTGCTGTAGGTGATATAGTTGGGTATTACATTAATCCTTTAGGACCATACATGCCACATTTTACATTGACAGCAGCTCTCACAGGTATTATTCCTGCTTTGGTTTTAAAGCCGATAAAAGCTCCAATCCCTTCTATATGGCAATTGCTGATAGCAATTGGTGTAGGTCAGTTAATTTCATCAGTAATATTGGTGCCTTATTTTCTTCTGCTGTTATTTAAAATGCCTTTAGTGACTACTCTACCTCCAAAGGTTGTAGGAGAAATTATTAATGTTCCGATATATTCATTGTTTACGCAAGTATTGCTAAAAAGAATAAATATAGTTTATTTTAAAGACAACTAATAAAATCAAATCATTGTTTATAACTCTTTAGAGCTTTGAATAAATGATATTATTATGTTTACTATGAATGAATTGTAAGGAGAAGAATTATGGTTAATTATAGATTAAAAGCTTTAATTATGGATGTTGTTGAGAATCAATTGAAAATGGATGATCCGAAATGTACAAAAGCTACCCTGATGCGACTAAAAAATTTAGGTTATTCTGAACAAAAGTCAAAAGAAATGATAGGTTCGGTCTTGATTGAAGAGATATATTATATACTTAAGGAGAAAACTCATTTTAATGAGAAAAAATATTGCGAAAAATTATCTTTGTTGCCTGATTATTATTTCAAAAAGAAAGATTGATTTACTTTGTATTAGTTGATGTTTATAAGATTTTTACTTGTTTTACAACATTCATTTCAGATTTATATTAAATTGCAATTTAAATTTTTTGCAAAATAGTAAACTTAGATATTGACAAAAAACATATATAGATGTACTATTATAACTAAGATAAATATTATTACTTTAAATTGACAGAGCAAAGGCGCTCTAATTCATAGGTAACCTATGTATTAGGGCGTCTTCTTTTATTATTTTTAAAGGAGGAATAAATGTGAAGAAAAAGATATTTATTACATTGATGTTCTTATTGGCAGTTTTAATACCAAATATGGCTTTTGCAGCGACAGGCAAGATAGACACAGGTGATACAGCATTTATACTATTTTCATCAGCATTAGTCATGATCATGACACCGGGATTGGCATTTTTTTACGGCGGTATGGTTAATGGGAAAAATGTCATAAGCATAATGATGCAAAGTTTCACTATTATCGCACTTGTTTCTGTACAATGGGTATTATTTGGATTTTCATTATCCTTTAGTGGTGATACATACCACTTGATAGGAAATCTACATTGGGCTGGTCTTAACAATATTGGTCTTGGACCTGATGGTACTTATTCATCGACGATACCACTTTTGGCGTTTATGGTATATCAATTGATGTTTGCCATAATAACACCTGCTTTAATAACGGGTGCATTTGCGGAAAGAATGAGATTTTCAGCATTCATCGTATTTACGCTTATTTGGACTACATTAGTATATGATCCACTTGCACATTGGGTATGGGGAAATGGTGGATGGCTTAAAAACTTAGGTGCATTGGACTTTGCAGGTGGTACAGTCGTTCACATAAGCTCTGGCGTTTCAGGACTTGTAGCAGCTTTAATACTGGGCAAGAGAAAAAATACAAAGATGGTACCACATCACATGCCTATGGTTTTGATGGGAGCAGCATTCTTATGGTTCGGCTGGTTTGGATTTAATGCAGGAAGCGCTTTATCTGTAAATGGTCTGGCGGTTAATGCATTTGTCGTGACAAATACTGCTGCCGCTGCCGCCTCCATGGGATGGGTATTAACCGAATGGAAAGTAAGCGGTAAGCCTACACTACTTGGTGCTGTAAGTGGTGCTGTAGCAGGACTTGTAGCTATTACACCGGCAGCAGGATATGTGACAGCAGTTTCGGCAATTGCAATAGGAGTCATATCAGGTATAATATGCTTCACATCTGTCAATTACATCAAGCATAAATTTGGATATGATGATTCACTTGATGCGTTTGGTATACACGGCGTTGGCGGTACATGGGGTGCACTGGCTACAGGACTTTTTGCAACAAAAGCTATAAATCCTGCAGGTGCTAATGGTTTATTCTACGGCAATCCGAATCAATTGCTTATTCAGCTTACAGGAGTTGTTACAACTTACATCTTTGCAGGGCTTATGTCATTTATAATATTGAAATTTATAAGCTTATTTATGGAGCTTAGAGTTACTAAAGAAGAAGAGGAATTAGGACTTGATATAGTTGAACATGGTGAAGAAGCGTACAACATTGGCTTTAAAGCTTTTGACTTTAATCAATAATAAAATAAATAGTCATTCGATAAAAAAGCAAGGGTGCTTAAATCTTGGAGATCTAAGCACCTTCATTTTTTGAAAGGAGGTGATGACATAAATGAAAAAAATCCCGATCATCACACTATACACTATAAATACAATAATTTTTATTTTAGCTTTAGCGTTTATATTATACAGCATATCTATGCATAATACAATAATAATCTTTTCCAATAGCGTGCCAGCATTTATAATGGCTTTGCCAATTGTCTACCTTGTAATAATCTATTTTGTGAGAATTTATAATCTTTCAAAAATTATAAAAGACAAAAAGTTTTCAATCAGCAATTTTAAAAGAATATAAAAGTTAAATAATATGGAGGTGCTTTTCATGAAAAAGAAAATTGTAATAGGTATTGTATTGGCATTACTTTTGATAATGACAGTAGGGGTGGTATATGCTGCTGGTGGTGATCCAACAGGGGCTAATCTTGGCACTGCGAAGGACATTGCAAGTGCAGTTGCAGGTAAACCTACATTAGAAGAGGTAGCTACACAGGTTGCAAAGAATAAGCTTGGCATTAATTTTGTATGGGTAATGTTAACTGCATTTTTGATATTCTTCTTTCAGGCTGGGTTTGCACTTGTTGAAACTGGATTTACACAGGCTAAAAATGCAATGCACACTATGGCAATGAATCTTATGGTATTTTTAGTAGGTACTGTTGGATTTTTCTTGACAGGTTTTGCATTTATGATGGGCGGCTCTGGTTCATTTTCAAGCCTTGGTGGTACAGCACCTTTAAACCACGCACTAAGCATAGGAGGATGGAATTTACTGGGTTTAAACGGATTTTTCTTAACAAGTGGTGGAACGTATGATGTAGGTGTGTATGCGTTGTTCTTCTTTGAGATGGTATTTATGGATACGACGGTTACAATACCTACTGGTGCGATGGCAGAAAGAGTTAAATTTTTAGCGGTTGTCATTGGATCGTTTTTCGTTTCAATGGTTTATTATCCCATCTATGGTGGATGGGTCTGGGGAGGAGGATGGCTTTCACAGCTTGGAGCCAAACTCGGCCTGGGGAATGGTGTAATTGACTTTGCAGGATCTGGTGTCGTTCATGCAATGGGGGGCATGATGGCACTTGCAGGAGCGATGGTAATAGGACCAAGAATTGGGAAATTCAAGAAAGATGGTACGCCTGTGCCAATACCGGGTCATGACATACCAATGGCTATTCTCGGTACGATCATACTATTCTTTGGATGGTTTGCATTTAATGCAGGTTCCACACTTAATGGAACGGATCTAAGGTTGGCGGTTGTTGCAACAAATACCATGATCGCTGGGGCTGTAGGAGGACTTGTTGCAATGCTTTATATGTGGGTTAAATATGGAAAACCTGATCCGTCGATGATGTGTAATGGTGCTTTAGCCGGACTTGTGGCGATAACGGCACCATGTGCATTTGTAAATGGTATATCAGCTTTCATAATCGGTGCTGTGGCTGGCATTTTGGTCTGCGTATCTGTTGCCTTTGTTGAAAATAAACTTAAGATTGATGATCCGGTAGGAGCTTTTTCTGTACACGGTGTAAATGGCTTGTGGGGTATTTTAAGCGTCGGCATATTTGCAGATGGCACATATGGTGCAGGGCTCAACGGAGTACAAGGTGCTGTAACAGGAATACTTTATGGTAGTACAGGTCAACTTTGGGCACAGCTTATAGATATGGCGGTTATAGTCGTATATGGATTTGGATTAAGTTACTTGTTCTATAAAGCCCTTGATGCTATAATGGGTATAAGAGTCAAACCGGAAGACGAAATCGCAGGGCTTGATTTGCCGGAAATGGGCGTTTTAGCATATCCTGATTTCCAATTGACGCCTGTTGTGTACTCGGATGGTGTTCTTGAAAAAAATGTAAAAAGTCCACAAGTTTTAGATGATGCTGTACTAAGCAAGGGGGTAAAATAATGAAGAAAGTTGAATGCATAATAAGACCGGATGTCTTGGAAGATGTAAAGTCAGAGCTTAATAAGCTGAAAATACACGGAATGACGGTGTCGCAGGTTTTTGGATGTGGACATCAGAAAGGTAAAAAAGAGATTTACAGAGGTGCGGAAATTGAGATAAGCCTTCTTCCAAAAGTTAAGATTGAGATTGTGACAGATGATGGAAGCGTCGAAAACATCGTAGATGCTGTTACAAAAGTGGCAAGAACAGGCAATGTAGGTGATGGAAAGATATTTATATACGACATACAAGACGCCATAAGGATAAGAACCGGTGAGCGCGGAGAAAAAGCAATATAAAGATTTAGTGAAATTACCAAGGCTTCTACATAAGAGAATGTGTAGAAGCCTTTTAGATATTAACAAAAACTTGACATCTTCTATTAAATTTTTAAAAGTTTTGCCGATAAAAAAGTAAAATAAAGAGGTTGGAGGTGAAAATATGGCAGGCTATATTGATACAAGTTATATGTATATGATGTACCCTTATTACAGTGATTACAGCTATCTTTTTAATATGAGCAATTCATTGACTTCATTATCAAATATTTCTTCTGACAATATATCTCAAATTGCACAGCAAGCATTGTATACAGATATGTATAACCAACAATTGCCAATGCAAACGACAAATGCCCTTGTCATGCTGAATAGTTACGCAAATAATTTAGCTGAGGCAGCGTCACAGTTGCAACTTACATCGCCTGATAATGTTTTTAATCAGATGGTTGCTACATCCAGTGATCCAAATTCCATAAGTGTATCAGTTCAGCCAGGTGCAACTGCTTCTACCTATAATGTTACTGTAAATCAGCTTGCCATAGCGCAACAAAACAATGGTACGAGTTTATCAAGCAATAGCGTCACAAGCCTTACACCTGGAACATACAGCTTTACAGCACAAGTAGGTGGGCAACAATATAATATATCTTTTAATGTCAATCAAGGAGACACTAATCAAACTGTCTTAGATAATATGGCTCAAGCAATTAACTCTGCAAATATAGGGGTTACAGCCATTGTAAATAACAATCCATATCTTGGTACAAGTCAGTTAGAAATAAATGCAAATAATACTGGAACAAATAATGCATTCACATTTACAGATGTCAACGGCAATGCAGTTTCATATACTGGCGCAAATACAGTAACAGTAGAAGCAACAAATGCAAATTATACTATCAATGGAGTAAGTGGTACATCTCAAACAAACACCGTCAATGTTGACAATAACAACTTAACCATGACATTTAATAAGACTGTAAGCAATGCTACAGTAACAGTGGCGCCTGATACGCAATCCATAAGCGACAGCATAAATAATTTTGTCAATAACTACAACGAGATGTTAACATATGTGAATCAGAACCAGCAATATATCAGCCCTCTTGTTGCTTCAGAGCTTACTCAAAATTATGAATATCAGGCATCAAATTTACAAGCTATTGGAATTACTCAAAATCCAGATATGACTCTCTCGGTAGATCAAAATGCTTTAAATAATGCAATACAGAACAATTTTAGCACTGTTCAAGCAGCCTTTGCTGGATTTGATGGATTAGCTGTAAATGTAGGTCAATTTGCTGGGCAAATAGCTGAAAGCCCTCTTACAGACTATGCAAATGAAACAATGTCTTTAGTCAATAACAATATGGGAATTTATGATTCAACTGGAATGCTTGATGCGTCATTAATACAGACAATGCTGATGCCATCTGGTCAATTCATAAATTCACTAATTTAACAAAGAATTAAAGAAATCTCCCATCTTTTATGGTGGGAGTTTTTTTACATAGCAAATGCTTTGGCAAGGTAAGTATCACCAAGAATTTTCACATTTTTACCCTTTCTACATATACTACAAACAGATGAAATTCAATATCAATCAATATGGCTACCCTTATTATTATTTCGAAAGGAGCTGATACGATGTGCGGAATAGCAGGATGGGTAAGCTTTGATGAAGAAGTGATAAATAGGAAAAACATAGTAGTTGCAATGGGAGAAAGACTTAGGAATAGAGGACCTGATAGCTGGGGTACATGGTTTTCGACCCATTGTGGTTTTGCACAGACAAGGCTTATAGTAATTGACCCTGAGGGCGGTGAACAGCCAATGATTAAAGAGTTTGGCGAGAGAAAGTACGTGATAATATACAATGGCGAATTGTACAATACGGAGGAAATAAGGGATGAGCTTAGGTCGTTAGGTTACAAATTCAATGGTCATTCAGATACAGAAGTTTTGTTGACTTCATACATCGAATGGGGAAGTGATTGTGTCCACAAGTTAAATGGCATATATGCATTTGCGGTATGGGATGATTATGAGAATAAGCTTTTTCTTTCAAGGGATAGGATAGGTGTTAAACCTCTTTTTTATACTTATAAGAATGGTTCTCTCATTTTCGGCTCGGAAATCAAAGCGATTTTAGCACATCCATACGTTCAGGCCGCAGTGGATGAAGAAGGACTTGCAGAGATTTTTGTCATGGGTCCTACCAGGACGCCGGGGATTGGCATTTTTCGTGACATATATGAGTTAAAGCCGGGCCATTCTCTTACGTTTAACAAAGGCGGAATAAAAATTGAGAGATATTGGTCATTGGTAAGTAAAGACCATGAAGATGACCTTAAAATTACGATGGAAAAAATTCGGTATCTTTTAGATGATGCCTCAAAGCGTCAGCTTGTTTCAGATGTGCCGCTGTGCTCGTTGCTTTCTGGTGGATTAGACTCTACTGCGGTTTCTGCCTTTGCCAATGAAAAGTTAAAGAAATTAGGCAGCAAGCTTATAACATATTCGGTAGATTACATTGGAAACGATAAATACTTTAAACCAAATCAATTTCAGCCAAATAGCGATTCAGATTTAGTTGAAGCTGTTTCAAAAGAAATAGATACGGCTCATAATTATGTCTATGTAGATAATGAAGAACTGGCAGATGCCCTATTACCTGCTCTTTATGCCCGCGATTTGCCGGGAATGGCTGATGTTGATTCGTCTTTGTACTTATTTTTGAGAGAAGTCAAAAAGGATGTAAAAGTTGCACTGTCAGGTGAAGGTGCTGATGAGGTGTTTGGAGGCTATCCATGGTTCAGAAATAAAGATGCCATCGAGTCAGGCACTTTTCCATGGATAAGAATGGTTGAAAAAAGAATGAATCTTTTATCTAAAGATGTTGTAAAAAAGATCCGTCCAACAGAGTACTTAAACGATCGGTACAATGAAGCATTAATGGAAGTACCTAAGCTTTCAGGAGAAGATAAAGCATCTTCTCGTATGAGAGAGATATTTTATCTAAACCAGACGAGATTTCTTTCCATGCTTCTGGATAGGATGGATAGGATGAGCATGGCGTCAGGTCTTGAAGTCAGGGTGCCGTTTTTGGATCATAGGATAGTGGAGTATGTCTGGAATATTCCGTGGGATATGAAAAATCTCCACAACAGAGAGAAAGGCCTTTTGAGAGAATCGTTAAGAGGATATATACCTGATATAGTAGTAGAAAGGAAAAAAAGTCCATATCCTAAGACACATAATCCAGTTTTTAAAGAGAAGGTAAAAAGTTGGCTTCAAAGGATTATTGACGATCCGTCTTCACCGATTTTACAATTAGTCAACAAAAATGAAGTTCAAAATCTCATAGATACTGATGCGAAAGATTACGACCCAGCATGGTTTTCTCAACTTATGGGTGGTCCTCAGTTATATGCATACCTTATACAAGTAAATGAATGGCTTTTAAAGTACAAGATAAGAATTTTATAGATGATCTATAAAAATATCTTGACAAATAAAGCGAAAGACAAGTATAATGTATACAGACAACCCTACTACAGTAGGGGGGTATAATAAAATATTGATAGACTAAAGGAGGAAATGATATGAGGTATGCATATGTAGATCAAGAAATATGCGATAGATCACCGTTTTGCCCAGCAAGCCACAGTTGCAAATTTGGCGCATTTAAGTTAACAAGAAAGGGCTTGTTTCAAGTTGAGGTAAATGTAGATAAAGAAAAATGCACTGGATGCGGCGTTTGTACCAGGTATTGTCCACACGGTGCCATAAAATTAGTAAATGCGTAGTGTATTAGAAAGGGTATGTACGAAAGGTATATACCTGTATTTTTTTTGTCTATTTTCTTTTTATTAATAGTAAATATATGGTATAATTGTAATAGATAATTTATGGGAGGATGTGAAATGTCAGACTTTAGCAAAGATTTTTTGTTTGGCGTGGCTACGGCTTCGCATCAAGTTGAAGGTGCTTACAACGAGGATGGCAGGACTATGTCTATTATCTAAAGGCAGGTATCAACAAGATATGGTGGAGTATTTTGGTAAATTTGCAAAAGTCGATTATGGCAGAGCATCAAACCTGCCATTTTTCTTATATTTTATTGACTATTGCCTTCTTCAATATTATAATTTATTAGTGATGTAATATATTGGTTATTATTTTTTATTTGCATTTGGAGCGAATCATTCTTACAAGTCTTAAATATAATTTATTATGGGTGAAAAAGATTTTGGGGGAAGTAATGTGAATGAAAAAAGTATATTGATCGTTGATGATGATAAGCTAAGCAGGACTATTTTAAAAAACATTTTAGGCAGTGCCGGGTATAAAATTTACGAGTCACAAGATGGTGATGAGGCTTTAAAGTTGTATAGACGTATTTTGCCGGATATGGTCATACTTGATGTAGTCATGCCTGGTCTTAGTGGATTTGACTTACTTAGAATATTGAGGGATGAAGAAGAAAATCAATTGGTGCCTGTCATACTTTTGACATCCAGTGACAATTATGAAGAGAAACTGCACGGGTTGGAGTTAGGCGCTGATGCCTACATAACAAAGCCATTCAATGAAAAAGAACTTCTTGCACAAGTGAAAAATCTGTTTCAGAGGATCGAGCACAATAGAATGGCCAATCCACTTACAGGACTTAGAGGCAATATTGACATAAAGTATGAGATAAGAAGGCGCATAAAAAATGGGCTCTTGTACGCCGTTTTGTACATAGACTTGGATAATTTTAAGTCATTTAATGATTACTACGGATTTTCACGTGGCGATAAAATAATAAGGCAGACAGCCAGGATTTTGAAAGATGCCCTTTTTAAATGTGGAAATCCCAACGATTTTTTAGGGCATATAGGCGGAGATGACTTTATAATAATAACTACTCCAGATAAAATCGATGATATATGCAATTATATAATAAATACCTTTGATGAGGATATAAAGAGGTATTACGATGATGAGGATTTGGCCAATGGCTATATAGAAGTCATAAATAGGCGAGGAGAAATACAGAGATTTCCATTCGTTTCAATATCTATAGCTGTTGTGACGAACGAAAACAGGAATTTTGATAATGAGCTGCAGATAAGTGCAGTAGCTGCAGAGATTAAGAGGAAGCTTAAGTCTATGGAAGGAAGTAAATACTTAAAAGATAGAAGGAAATGTTAGGCATACGGTAGGTATGCTGATTTTTTTTAGGAGGTTTTATTTTTGAAAAATCCTTATGTACCTGACAAAAAAGTACGGTGTGTCGTCGTCGATGGAAGGCATTGTGATGTAGCTAATTCATTGAAAAAGATAGGAATAGAAGTCGTAATGACAGAAAGACATAGTTCTCTCTACGAAGCCATATCATATCATCCAGATATAATAATGCATAATGTAGGTGACGGTCAGGTAGTTTTAGCACCTGATATTAATGGAAACTTTGTTAAAAAAATCAAAGACTTAAATTTGGAAGTAATATTTGGCAAGACTGTACTAAGTAGAAACTATCCTGGCAATATAGCATATAATGTAGCAAGATTAGGCGATTATGCTTTTCACAATTTAAAGTATACCGATCCCGTGTTAAGGGAAGTATTAGAGAACAAAGGAGTAAAATTTATACACGTTAAGCAAGGATATACCAAGTGCAATATAGCAATTGTGGACAATATAAGTTTCATAACATCAGACACAGGTATTTATAAGACGGCTTCTAAAGAAGGGTTTGACTGCCTTTTGATTGAACAAGGCTGTATAAAGCTTGATGGATTTGATTATGGATTTATAGGAGGAGCGTCTGGACTTATAGATAAAGATGTTTTTTGCGTTGCTGGAGATTTAAGATATCACAACGAATACAAGAAAATAATTGATTTTTTGAAATATAAAAACAAAGAAATAATTTTTTTGTCATCTGGTGAAGTAAAAGACATAGGTTCCATTATTCCACTCTACTGATGATGCAAAGAAAAGACTTAAAAGCACATACTACTAACGAAGGGAGTGAGAAAAATGCAGCTTTTGTCTATCGGTATCCCAAATGCTTTATTAAGTGGCAGTGTTTTTAACAATGAATTAGAATATATGAAAAATAAAGGGTTAGATTTTACTGTAAATTTAGATAATCGTGGTAACATTACTTTTTTTAATATAGACGTAGAGGACAGAGTTTCGAGTAAAAATATAGCTAAAATAAAAGAGCATGTATCTGATATGATTTCTGATGTAATAGTCAATCAGATCGACAAGAAGTTGATAAAAAGGATTATAGATAAATACTATTACTATTTTGATTCTGATGAGAAGCGAAAGATTGAAAACATAGCGAGAGGTATTTTAGATAACGATGTAAATAGAGAGACATTCAAATTAGTTAAGAAAGAAAGAATTTTTGAGGAAATAGAGGATTTCTTAAAGGACAATGAGACTATTGACATAGAAGGGTTTGTCAATTTCAGGTTAAGGGATTTTATTGGCGAGTTAAGTGAGGTAGTGGATAGAGCGGTTGACGAATACATGATGCAAAAGGAATACGATGAATTTATCGGGCTATTAAAGTATTTTGTAGAACTTCAGGACTCCAAAATAGATGTTCTTAACATCCTCGTTGATAAAAGCGGAAAATTTTTATTTTACGATAAAGAAAAAAAACCTATAACAGGAAAATTTTTAAGCGATATAACAATTGAATTTACAGGAGGAGAATTGACAGATGATGATATGCTTATAAGCACACTCATTGCAATGGCGCCTTCTAAGATATATATACATTCGTTGGAAAATATAAAAAGTAAAGATGTATTTGATACTGTTGAAAAAATATTTTCAAACAAAGTGTTTATATGCAATGGTTGCAGCTTATGTACGATAAATGAGGCAAGGAAATAATGCCCAGCTTAGGCTGGGTTTTATTATTGAGTAAAATCTGTTATTATATATGTAGCTTATTTTGTTGAGGTGATCTAATGCATTTTTTTCTACAAATGATGTTTTTAGGCGTTGTGGGTGCTGCTATTGGATGGATAACAAATTACATTGCTGTCGTCATGCTTTTTAGACCGATAAAGCCTGTAAAAATTTTTGGCATTTCTATTCAAGGGCTTATACCAAGAAGGAGAGATGAGATAGCGTCATCAATAGGAAAAGTAGTGGAAGACGAACTTGTATCGATGGACGACATATTGGATAAGCTTTTGAATACGGACAATCGCAATTATATAATAAAGAAGATATTAGACGACGTTGATTCTACAGTTGAGAAGAATATTCCTTCATTTATACCGAAATCATTAAAATCGATGATAGTAAATTATGTAGTTGGGATTGTAAGCAAAGAAGCAGAGAAGTTTTTGGATGAATCTGCAGCTACGATGCTAAACGATATGTCAGAAAAGATTGGCATAGCAGAAATAGTTGAGGAGAAGATAAAACTTTTTGAGCTTGAAAAGCTGGAGAAGATTATACTGGATGTTTCTAATAAAGAATTAAAGATGATTGTAATTTTAGGCGGGGTTTTAGGTTTTGTAATCGGCATTTTACAGGCATTTGTGGTAAGGCTTCTGTAGAATATTGACAAGTCAGTATATCAATTATATAATAGAAAAAAATCAATATTTTGGCGATGATGAGGAAAGTAGATATCTAAAAATATCAAAGAGATTGAATGACGTAGGCTGAAATCATTCAAATATTTTTGGTATCGAAGACCACCTCTAAGCTGCGGGTGATGAATCCGATCGGTAATTCCGTTATAATTTAGAGTATAAATGAGAGTGGAACCGCAGAACCTCTGCCTCTTTTGGCGTGAGGTTCTTTTATTTAAATTTAAAAAGGAGGACAAGATATGAAAATAATACTTAAAGATGGAACAGAAAGAGAATATGAAAGTGGCATAAGCGTATATGAAATCGCTAAAAGTCTAAGCCAAAAACTTGCTAAAGAAGCACTTGGTGGCAAATTAAATGGCAGAATTGTGGAGCTGTTTACACCAATAAACGAAGACGGCAAGCTGGAAATCTTGACTTTTGATGATGAAGATGGAAAAAAGATATACTGGCACACTTCATCACATATAATGGCACAGGCTATTAAAAGGCTTTATAAAAATGTGAAGCTTACGATAGGCCCTGCCATTGACAATGGTTTTTACTACGATTTTGATGTTGATGAACCTTTTACAGTTGATGATTTTTCTAAGATAGAAGACGAGATGAATAAGATTATTAAGGAAGATTTAAAGCTTGAGAGGTTTGTGCTTCCAAGAGAGGAAGCTATAAAATTCATGGAAGAGAAAGGTGAACCTTACAAAGTTGAGCTTATTAAGGATTTGCCGCAGGATGCCACAATATCTTTTTACAGACAAGGCGAATTTACAGACCTTTGCGCAGGGCCTCATTTGCCATCAACAGGCATGGTTAAATCCATAAAACTCCTTTCGGTAGCAGGTGCTTACTGGAGAGGCGATGAGCGCAACAAGATGCTGCAAAGAATATATGGCATAAGCTTTCCTAAGAAAAGCATGTTAGATGAATACTTAAATATGCTTGAGGAAGCTAAAAAAAGAGACCACAGGAAATTGGGAAAGGAATTGGATCTTTTCAGCATCCACAATGAAGGGCCAGGTTTTCCGTTTTTCCATCCAAAGGGAATGATCTTAAGAAATATATTAGAAGATTTTTGGAGAAAAGAACACGCAAAAAGAGGCTATCAGGAAATTAAGACGCCAATAATTTTAAACGAAGAGCTGTGGCACAGATCAGGCCATTGGGATCACTACAAAGAAAATATGTACTTTACAAAGATTGATGATGAAGATTATGCTATTAAACCAATGAATTGTCCAGGTGCTTTGCTTGTGTACAATTCAACTATGCATAGTTACAGAGATCTGCCACTTAGGCTTTGCGAACTGGGGCTTGTTCACAGGCATGAATTATCAGGTGCTCTCCATGGGCTGATGAGAGTGAGGAGTTTCACGCAGGACGATGCCCATTTGTTTATGACGCCAGATCAGGTGGAATCAGAAATTCTGGGCGTCATCAAACTTATCGATTACTTCTACAAGATATTTGGATTTGAGTATTTTGTGGAGCTTTCTACAAGGCCAGAGAATTCTATAGGCTCTGATGAAGACTGGGAATTGGCAACAAATGCTTTAATAAAGGCTATGGAGCATATAGGGCTCAATTATAAAGTGAATGAAGGCGATGGAGCCTTTTACGGTCCTAAGATCGACTTCCATCTGAAGGACAGCATAGGACGTACATGGCAGTGTGGAACGATACAGTTGGATTTTCAGATGCCTGAAAGATTTAACTGCGAATACGTCGGCGACGATGGAGAAAAGCATAGACCTGTCATGCTGCACAGGGTTGTGTTTGGCAGCATAGAAAGGTTTATAGCGATTCTCACAGAAAACTTTGCCGGTGCTTTTCCTACATGGCTTGCTCCTGTACAGGTAAAAATACTCCCGATTTCTGATAAGCATTTGGCGTATGCGCAGAATATTTATGAAAGGCTATTGGAAAATGACATAAGGGTTGAGTTTGACGATAGAAACGAAAAAATAGGGTACAAGATAAGAGAAGCACAGATGCAAAAAATACCTTACATGCTTATATTAGGCGATAAGGAAGTAGAAGCGGGAAATGTTTCTGTAAGGTCCAGAAAAGAAGGAGATCTTGGCTCTAAATCATTGCAAGAATTTTTATCATCCATTTTGGAAGAGATTAAGCAAAAATCCCTTTAAAAAAATGTCCACCAAGCTTGAGTTGGTGGACATTCTACTACCTTGATTGACGAAATAAAAAATGGTAATCTAAATATGTAGTGTTTTATTGGGGGGAATAATTACGACTAAAAATAGGGAGGTCTACAAATATCTTAACTACAACATAAAGATGAACCTGCTAAATGGCATAACATTTTCAATAGGTTACAATATGATTATGCCATTTGTAGGCATATTTGCCATAAAATTAGGTGCCAACAACTACGAAGTATCTCTTATTAATTCTCTTCCTGCCCTTATGGCTTTGATTGGGATACTGCCTGCTACAATCTTTATAAATAAAGCTAAAAATGTCTTTAAGTTTGCTTACGTTTTAGAGTACATTACAAGGAGTTTTTACCTTTTAGTAGCATTAGTTCCATTTATGAGCAAGTTTAGACCTGAAGCGGTGGTCTTATTTGTAGGACTATTGAATTTGCCGGCTATTGTTGCAGGAATGTGTTGGCAGTCGTTTATGAGCGATTTGATCCCTGAGGAGTTTCGCGGCAAAGTCTTTGCTGATAGAAACATCTGGACAGGTGTGTTGGGTACAGCGGCTGTATTTATAACAGGCATACTTTTGGACAGAATCAAGTTTCCTTACGGATACCAAATAATGTTTTTCATAGCCTTTTTGTTTGGCATACTTGACGCATACTATTATTCAAAGTTTCACTATGTGTCACATAAAAAAGAGGCTTCAGCGTCTATTTTAGATTCGCTAAAAACTATGATGCAATCGAGAAAGTTTATTTATTTTAGCCTTGCATCTTTTATATTCACTTTCACGTGGATGATGGCATGGCCTATATTTACTATCTACAAAGTCGACAATCTGCATGCTAACAATATGTGGATGAGCATTTCTACGATTGTAGGTTCAGTAGGATCTATAATAACCTATAGGTGGTGGGCGAATCTTGCAGATAGAAAAGGAAATGGCATTGCATTAAGCATAAGCACTCTGCTTATATCGACAATTCCAGCACTGTGGGCTAAAGTTACAAGTCTCTATGTAGGTGCTGTAATAGATTTTTTTGGCGGTATGGCTACGGCAGGATATACGATGCTATCTTTAAACTGGCTTTTAGAACTATTGCCTGACCATAAGGAAAAGATGAATTACATTGCCATCTATACCATTGTTACTCAGTTTGCGGCTTTTTTATCGCCTATTGCTGGAACGTGGTTTTATGAAATTGTGGGATATGAGACATTCATGTATGTTACGACAGTATTGAGAGTCTTGTCCAGCGTATTGCTTTTTGCTGTTGCATTATATAAACCTGAAAAAACTGTATTAAGCAAAGGGGGAGTATGATTTGAGGTATTTAACATCTGGAGAGACCCATGGAGAAGCGCTTGTTGCGATTATCGAGGGTTTGCCATCAAATTTGTTTATAGATTTGGATTTTATAAATAATGAGCTTAAAAGAAGGCAATCTGGCTACGGTAGAGGCGGTAGGATGTCTATTGAAAGCGATGTTGTCCACATCTTAGGTGGAGTCAGAAACAATTTGACAATTGGTGCACCGCTTTCTATTCTCATTAGAAACCTTGATTATGAAAATTGGAAGGGAAAAGATGTGCCGAGAGTGACCAGACCCAGGCCAGGCCATGCTGATCTATCTGGTGCCATCAAATATGATCTAAAAGACATGAGGGATGTTTTGGAAAGAGCCAGTGCAAGGGAAACTGCAGCGAGAGTATCTGTTGGAGCTGTAGCAAAATTGCTTCTTAAAAACTTTGGCATAGTGGTAAAAAGCGATATATTGGAGATAGGTGGAGAAAGAGATAGAGAAAAGTGGCCTGCGCTTATAGATGAAGCTAAAAATGAAGGGGATACGTTAGGCGGTGTGATCGAAATTACTATAGACGGTGTGCCAATAGGTTTAGGCAGTCATGTTCAATGGGATCGCAAACTGGACGCCCTTTTATCTTATAGCGTCATGAGTGTTCAAGCCATAAAAGGGGTGGAAATCGGTATGGGATTTATGTCGGCGAGGCAAAAGGGGTCTTCAGTTCACGACGAGATATTTTACGATGGGCATTTTTACAGAAAGACCAACAACGCAGGTGGAATCGAAGGCGGCATTTCCAACGGTATGCCAATAGTTTTGAGAGCTTATATGAAACCCATACCAACTCTGAGAAAGCCTCTTACGTCTGTCGATATAGATTCGAAGGAAGAAGTGAAAGCCACATATGAGCGTTCAGATGTGACTGCTGTTGAAGCTGCTGCAGTTGTATTAGAAGCTGTATGTGCGTGGACTATAGCCGATGAAGTAACTAAAAAATTTAGCGGAGATTCCTTGCATGATATGATAGAAAACTTTAATATGTATATGAAAAGAGTTGAAAAGTATTGATATTATGTCGAGAAGGGTATTGACTGAGATGATAAGTTGTGCTATAATTTAACATGTGTTTAAAGTAGAAGCACCCGCTTCTCACCTTTCACCGCAGGTGTCAGGTTTAAAGTAAAATGTTGTTTTAGCCAAAAAAGAAGCGGGTTTATACCCGTTTTATTTTTTGTAATATTTTAGGAGGTGCGTATTTATTAACAAGGAGCTGCAGGTTAATGAGGAAATTAGAGATAAGGAAGTGCGCCTCATTGATCAAGATGGTAATCAATTAGGTATAATGTCAGCAAAAGAGGCATACAAAATTGCTTTAGAAAGGCACATCGATCTGGTTAAGATTGCACCACAGGCAAATCCACCAGTATGCAAATTAATGGACTTCGGAAAATACAGGTATGAACAAAGCAAGAAAGAGAAAGAATCTAAAAAGAAGCAGAAAGTCATCAACATAAAGGAGATAAGGATGACTCCAGCGATTGAAGAACACGACTTTGGCGTTAAAGTCAAAAGTGCCATGAAGTTCTTAAAAGACGGAGATAAAGTAAAAGTGACGATAAGATTCAGAGGCAGGGAAGCTTCACACACAAATCTTGCCGAAGAACTATTAAATAGATTTGCAAAAAGCTTAGAGGAATACGGTAATGTTGAGAAGGCCCCAAACATGGAGGGCAGAAATTTAATGATGATATTAGCACCTAAAAACGTTTAATTGAGGAGGATACGAAAATGCCAAAAATGAAAACACACAGCGGAGCTGCAAAAAGATTCGCTCTTACAAAAACTGGTAAAGTAAAAAGATCAAAAGCTTTTAAGAGGCATATACTTACAAAAAAGACGAGAAAAACTAAGAGAAACTTGAGAAAGATAGCGTATTTAAGTGGTGTCGATGCAAAGAACATAAAGCGCTTGATTCCTTATGCGTAAATAATTAGGAGGTATAAAAATGTCGAGGGTAAAATCAGGAAAAGTTACGAGAAAAAGACATAAAAAAATATTAAAACTTGCTAAAGGCTACTATGGTGCAAAAAGCAAACTTTTCAGAGTAGCCAACCAAGCTGTAATGAAGTCACTTAATTATGCATACATTGGAAGGAAATTAAGAAAGAGAGATTTCAGGAAGTTGTGGATTGCCAGAATTAACGCTGCAGCAAGAGCAAATGGTATTTCTTATAGCAGGTTTATAAACGGACTTAAAAAGGCCAATATAGAGATAAATAGAAAGATGTTATCAGAAATGGCTATACACGACAACAAAGCATTTGCAGAATTGGTTAACATAGCAAAGCAACAACTGAATGCATAATCTTATACCCGGTACATGCCGGGTTTTAACCTATATACAGGATAGTGAATGTCAAATGGTCATAACAAGCGAAAAAAATGAGTTTATAAAGGATGTAAAAAAGTTAGCGGATAAGAAATACAGATATGAGAAAAGGTTGTTTTTTGTAGAAGGCAAAAACAGCGTTTTTGAAGCATTAAAAAGCGGCTTTGAAATTGTACACCTGCTGGTTTCGGAAGATTTTAATATAGACTTTCAGATTGAAAAAGAAAAGATAGTCTTTGTGGATGAAAAGGTATTTAAGAAGATTTCTGACACTGTCGCTCCACAGATGATTATGGCTGTTGTCAAGATGCCTAAGTGGGAAGTGAATGACATTGTCAAAGAAGGCGGCTTCTACGTGATACTTGACGAAGTACAAGATCCAGGCAACGTAGGAACCATAATAAGGTCTGCAGATGCATTTAATGTAGATGGCGTCTTTGCTATAAATAATACTGTAGATATATACAATCCTAAAGTCTTGCGTTCCACTATGGGCTCCATATTTCACTTACCTGTTGTAAATGATGTAGAGCCTTCAAGGCTTTTTCATGTACTTAAGAAACATGGCATAAGAATTTTATCTACAAGTCTTAAAGCAGAAAAGTACATATACGATTTTGATATTTCAAAAAATGCAGCACTGATTTTTGGAAATGAGTCAAGAGGTGTAAATAGGCTTTTAGATGAATTCATAGATAGTTCCTTTAAGATACCTATGGATGGCATGGCGGAATCTTTAAATGTATCTGTAGCAGCGTCTATTTGCCTTTATGAATCAGAGAGGCAGAGATTGATAAAATAGCATAAAGATGATATAATATTCGAAAAAATAAAGAAAAATGCGATGAAAGAGTAAAGTACATTACGCTTAAGTGCGACAGGGAGGCGATGCCGTAGACTGAGAGCATTGTTGGTACTGCGTAGTGGAAGTTCCCTCTTAAGCAGTGTGCTGAACTGATAGTAGGCATAACCGGTTTATATCCGTTACATCAAAATGAGTGGGCTTTTAGCCAAATTAGGTGGTACCACGGTCATATCTCCGTCCTTTTTAAGATGGAGTTTTTTTATTATATTTATGAAAGAAAGGAGAGTATTTCTTTGGAAGAGACATTGAGAAGTCTACTTGAAGAAGCCAAAAAAGAGCTATCATCTGCGGAAAGTTTAAAGACACTTGATGAGATAAGGGTTAAATATTTAGGGAAAAAAGGCGAACTCACAAAGATATTGAGAGGTATGGGAAGCCTATCACCTGACGAAAGGCCTATTGTTGGCAAAATCTCAAACGAGGTAAGAGAAGAGATCGAAAAAGAGCTTACTCAAAAAAGAGAAGAAGTGTTGCGACAGGAAAAAGAGAAAAAAATAAAAAGCGAATATTTAGACATAACATTGCCTGGAAAAGTCCATGAGATAGGCCACAAACATCCTATGACAAAAGTTTTAGATGAAATAAAGGACATATTTTTAGGGCTTGGATTTTCTATCGCCGAAGGGCCTGAAATCGAGCTTGATTACTACAATTTTGAGGCTTTAAATACTCCGCCTGATCATCCGGCCAGGGACTTGCAGGATACTTTCTACATTACCAAAAATATTTTGCTTAGGACGCAGACATCGCCTGTACAGGTCAGGACGATGGAAAAAAGCAAACCGCCTATAAAAGTCATATCACCGGGGCGAGTTTACAGGTCAGACGAAATAGATGCAACACATTCTCCTGTATTCAATCAGATAGAAGGATTGGCAGTTGATGAAGGAATAACGATGGGAGATTTGAAAGGCGTGTTAAATCTATTTGCCAAAAGGCTTTTTGGCTCTGATACAAAGACTAAATTCAGGCCTCACTATTTTCCTTTTACTGAGCCAAGTGCAGAAATGGACGTATCGTGCTTTGCGTGTGGCGGAAAAGGTTGCAGAGTTTGTGGATATTCCGGGTGGATTGAGATATTAGGATCTGGCATGGTTCACCCCAATGTGCTTAGAATGTCTGGAATCGATCCTGAGAAGTATTCAGGCTTTGCATTTGGGATGGGACTTGACAGGATAACTATGTTAAAATATGGGATAGACGATTTGCGTCTTCTTTACGAAAATGACCTACGCTTTATTAAACAGTTTTAAGGAGGTTAAGACATGCTAATATCGTATTCATGGTTAAAAGACTACGTAGATTTGTCTGTTGATGCAAAAAAATTGGCTGACGATCTTACGATGTCAGGTTCAAAGGTGGAGACTATAAAAAGTTACGGAGAAGAAATAAAAAATGTAGTGATAGGAAAGATTGTATCTTTAGAAAAACATCCTGATGCCAATAAACTTCAAATAGGAATCGTAGATGTAGGGGAAGAAAAATTGCAGATAGTGACAGGTGCTCAAAATATCAAAGTTGGTGATTATATTCCTGTCGCACTGCACGGTTCAACACTTCCTGGCGGCGTAAAGATAAAAAAAGGTAAATTAAGAGGTGTTGAATCAAATGGAATGATGTGCTCTGCCAAAGAATTGGGATTAGACGAAAGCTTGCTTCCGGAATACCAAAGAAATGGCATATTTATCCTGCCTGAGCTCCCCTTAGGTGAGGATGTGAGAAAGGTCCTTGAATTGGATGATGTAATAGAATTTGAAATAACGCCAAATAGGCCTGACTGTCTTTCGGTAGTTGGAATTGCAAGAGAGGCCGCAGCCACGTACAGAAAAAGCTACAGTACGCCTGAAGTTAAAATAAGCGAAGTTGACGACAAAAATCCAGCTACTGTCACAGTTGAAGCAGATGATTTGTGTTTCAGGTATGTTGCCAGGGTGATAAGAAATGCGAAAATAGGTCCATCGCCTATGTGGATGCAAATGAGGTTGTTAAAAGCAGGCATAAGACCCATAAACAACATAGTAGATGTGACAAATTACGTTATGATGGAGTTGGGACAGCCTCTACATGCTTTTGACTTAGATAAAGTCAAAAACAGGCATATTATTGTAAGAAGGGCAAAAGAAGGCGAAAAGCTTACAACTCTCGATGACAAAGAGAGGATTTTAGATAGGGATATGCTTGTAATCGCAGATGAGGAAAGGGCTATAGGCTTAGCTGGTGTTATGGGTGGTCAAAATACTGAAATAACAGATGATACAGTAAACATATTGATAGAAAGCGCCAATTTTAAAGGCAGCAATATACGATATACATCGAGAAAACTGGGGCTTAGAAGTGAAGCATCGTCAAGGTTTGAGAAGGGGCTTGATCCAGAGATTACGGTTTTGGCCTGCAATAGAGCAGCACAGCTTATGGCTGAATTAAGCGGCGGAGAGATTTTAGAAGGGCTTTTAGACGTATATCCAAAACCTGTAACTGAGAAAGTCTTAAGTGTGCGATATGAAAGAATAAACAAGCTTTTAGGAACAAATCTGTCTTGCCAAGAAATGAAGGAAATACTTTCATTTTTAGATTTTGGCGCCATCTGCGATGGAGAAAATTTGATAGTGAAGGTGCCAGCATTTAGAAGTGATATTGACGGTGAAGCAGATATTGCGGAAGAAATCGGGAGAATGTACGGCTACAACAACATAGAAGATACCCTCTTAAAAGGAACTCAGATTACAGCAGGTGTTAAGACAAGAGAACAAAAACTGGAAGATACCGTAAAGGATGTATTTTTGTCCTGCGGATTAAATGAAGTCATAACAACGTCATTTATGGGCATGAAGGATTTAGACAGGATAAATTTGCCTGATGACAGCTATTTGAGGAATGCTGTCAAGATAATGAATCCGCTTGGAGAGGATCAGGCTTACATGAGAACGACGCTTTTGCCATTCATGCTAAACGTGGCTTACACAAATTACAGCCGCAAAGTCCCAGAATTTAAAGCATTTGAAATATCGAGGGTATTTATACCGAAATCGCTGCCTGTAGAAGAACTTCCAACAGAGATAAAAAGCAGTATAATTGCCATGTATGGACAGGATGTGGATTTTCTGACGATTAAGGGTGTGGTTGAAGAACTTTTAGACGTTCTCAACATCAAGAATGTCAAATACGTAAGAAGTCAAAACCCTGCATATCATCCAGGAAGATCTGCTGATGTCATTGTAGAGGATGAAAAGATATGCGTATTTGGCGAATTAAGCCCTGATGTTGCAGAAAACTACGATATAAATAAGAGGGTTTACGTCGCAGAGGTAAACCTTGAGCTTTTGTTTAAGCATGCAAACGACGAGAAAGTCTACAAGCCGCTGCCAAAATATCCAGCCGTTGAAAGGGATATAGCTGTCTTGGTGGATAAAAACACATTTGTAGCAGATATAGAAAGTGTCATAAGAAAAGTTGGCGGGAAACTTGTAGATGATGTTAAATTGTTTGACGTGTACGAAGGTGAAAATATTCCTGATGGCAAAAAAAGCGTGGCATTTTCAATTTGGTACAGATCGTACGACAAGACTTTGACAGACGAGGAAGTAAGCAAAGTCCACGACAAAATAGTAATGAGTCTGAATGAGGAACTTGGAGCGCAATTAAGATAAAAAAAGACCGGATTGGTCTTTTTTTCTTCATAAAGGAGGAAATCGAAAAGATTTGTAGAAATAAATAAAGTAATGCTTGGTTTGAGGGGATGTTCTAATGGAAATTAGGAAGATAACGGTAAATATAAATGGCAATGAGTACATATTGAAGACAGATTATCCTGAAGATTATATACTCAGATTGACAGAACATTTAAACGGTGTAATATCAGGGATTTCCGGCAGTTACAATAGGCTTTCAAATCAGATGGTGCTTGTTTTATCGGCCCTTAATATAGCTGATGAGCTTTTTATCTCGAGGGAAGAAAACAGTGCCTTAAAAAAAGAGATTGTATCGCTAAAATCAAGGTTAAGTGCTGATGACGAAAGGATAGAAGAATTAACAGAAGAAGTTGAAAAGCTGAAAGAAGAATTAAAAGCAGCCAGAGAAGAGTTGGAGGAATACATAAATACATTTGACGATGTTGGTTAAAATCTATTAAAATAAAGAGACTAAGTATATAAATATCTTTATAAGGTGATTTGATGAAAAGAGTAGAATTGTTGGCTCCTGCAGGAAATCTGGAGACGCTAAAATTTGCTTTAAATTACGGAGCTGATGCTGTATACATTGGCGGTAAGCTTTTTGGCGCCAGAGCATATGCGGCAAATTTTGAAGAAGATGAATTGAAAGAAGCAGTAGAGTATGCCCATTTGAGAGATAGAAAGGTTTATGTGACTGTAAATACAATCGTGTTTAACAAAGAAATTGAATTGCTTCTCAAATACATCGATTATCTGTATCAGTTAAATGTGGATGCGATAATAGTTCAGGACTTTGGTGTTGTTAAACTACTTAAAGACTTTTATCCTGAGTTGGACATACATGTCAGCACGCAGATGACTTTAAGCAACTTAGAAAGCATTAAAGCAGCCAAAGAGATAGGAATAAAAAGGGTCGTGATGCCTCGTGAGCTAAGCTTAAAAGAAATTGAAAAGATAAAATCTGTGACTGGCATAGAAGTAGAGGTATTTGTTCATGGCGCTCTTTGTGTCTCTTACTCTGGTCAATGCTTATTTAGCAGCATAATTGGCGGAAGAAGTGGCAATAGAGGCAGATGTGCGGGGCCATGTCGCTTGAAATACGATCTTTTAGATGACAAAATGAATACAATTGCCAGCAATATGCATTTATTAAGTATGGCAGATTTATGTACGATAGACCACATAAAGGATATGATAGACTCAGGCATTGACTCATTTAAGATTGAAGGCCGCATGAAAGAAAAAGAATACGTGGCATCTGTCGTCGCATCATACAGAAAGGCCATTGATGCATATTTAAGCGGAGAAAATATCAACACAGACGTGTACAAAGAAATGATGTCTGGAATATTTAGCAGAGGCTTTTCTAATGGATATCTTTATGAAAGAAAGCCACGTTACATGAGCTACATAAATCCAAAAAATAAAGGTGTTCCATTAGGCAAAGTCATATCCATTGATGGCAAAAAAATAAAAGTATCGCTTTTAAACAGTCTATCAGTTGGAGATGGCATATCAACAGAGACTGGTGAACATGGGTATAAAGTCGATGTTCTTATAGCAGATGGCAAAAAAGTGGATGAAGCCCATAAGAGGCAAGTTGTAGAGCTTAAAAAAATGCCTGTAAATTGTGGTGACGTCTTATATAAAACGTACGATGTAAAATTAAACAAGATATTTTCTGTATCCAATGAATTAAAGTCGCCTGTTGATGTATTTATAAATATGAAAGAAAATAAACCTCTTAATATAATGATTAAAAATAACGACATATGTGTCTCTAAAGACAGCAAAATTGTCTCAACTAAGGCATTGAAAAAGGCTGTTGACAAAGATACATTGATAGAAAAAGTGGCGTCAATAAACGATACGCCTTTCTTTGTGAAAAGCATAGAAGTAGACATGGATGAGGGCCTCTTTATGCCGTTAAGTGAGGTAAAAGAGACGAGGAGAGAAGCGGTAGAAGGCCTCATTACAAAAAAATTAAAATATAGAAGGCCTAAAAATATTAACATAAATCTTTATAAATTAATAAATGATAAAATTAGTGATTTGAAATTGTCATTTTACACTGAAAAAGAAGAACATGTGAAAATAGCGTGCGCGCTTGGAGTAGATAGAGTCTACTTCAATTACAGGCTAAATGGTGATGTGCTAAAAGATGTCATTTGTTACATGGATAAATGTGAGATAATCCCGGCATTTCCGCAGATAATGAGGGATGAGCTGGATGATTTTAAACATATGCTTAAAAATATTAAAGAGATGGGTTTTAAAAAAGTCCTTGTGACTAACATAGGTTTGTATGATACTGCAGTAAAATTAGGACTTGATGTGTGTGTTGATTTCAATTTGAATGTTTCAAATAGCCTTGCTGTTGATTTTTTCCATGAAGCAGATACAATAACACTATCACCAGAGCTTAACATTCATCAGATAGAGGATATATCTTTAAGAAGCAATGCGAAATTTGAGGCGATTGTTTATGGAAGATTGCCGCTTTTGACGATGGAATACTGTCCTATAAAAAATTTAAAAGGATGCGATAAAAGAGGCTGTGAAGAAGGAAAGTATTTTTTAAAGGACAGAAAGGGCAATCTCATGAAAATTGTAAGCGACGGCTTTTGCAAAATAAAGCTTTTAAACTCATCGGTTTTATACATGGCGGACAAGATGGATGATTTAAAAAAGATAGGTTTATCTTATATAAGGATAAATGATACAGTAGAAAACGATGAAGAAATAAGAGATGTAATAAAAGCTTACAAAGATTCGTTGAAATTGGGAACTTGTGATTTGTACATAGAAAACTACACAAGAGGACATTTTTACAGAGGGGTATTGTAATGGATGAAAGGTATTTTAAAAATTTGGAATTTGACAAGATAATTAATCAAATTGTAAATTTGTGTGATTCAGAACCGGGAAAAGAGTTAGCATTAAGCATTAAACCGTACGAAAATGTAGAAAAAGCATTAGAAGAAATTGAAAAAGTAAATGAAGCGGTATCTTTTATTAGTTCCTACGGCAATATTTCTTTTGCATTTAAAAAGTTAGACGAGATTTTGGCTAAAGCTAAGATAAAGTCGTCATTGAATCCGGGACAGCTTTTATCTCTATCGAGGTTTTTATCATTGGCAGGGAAAGTCAAAGTGTATTTGAGAAACGAAAAGGAAGAAAGCAGTTTCCCATATTTAAGGGAGTACAACATAAGGCTTACGAATATTAAGGAATTGTACGACAAAATCGATAGAGCTGTCATGTCTGAAGATGAACTGGCTGATGACGCATCGCCTGCCTTAAAAGAGATAAGAAGGCAGAAAGCGCAAATAAACAATAAGATAAGAGATACATTAAACTCTATAATTGCGTCTTCGCCAAAAGAGCTGCAAGATCCTATCATAACCATAAGAAACGGGAGATACGTGGTACCGGTAAAACAGGAATACAGAGGAACATTTAAAGGCCTTATTCACGATCAGTCGTCCAGCGGTGCTACGCTTTTCATAGAACCTATGGCTGTTGTGGAGCTTAACAATGATCTAAGACAGCTTGAAATCAAGGAACAACATGAGGTAGAAAGGATTTTAGCTGAGCTCACAGAAGATGTAGGAAAACATGTTGATGAGATAAATGAAAACATGGTTGTATTAAAAGAGCTGGATGTTATTTTTGCAAAGGCGAAGTATTCCATAAGCACAGACT
Source organism: Thermoanaerobacterium thermosulfurigenes (assembly GCF_051201035.1). Taxonomy (NCBI): domain Bacteria; kingdom Bacillati; phylum Bacillota; class Clostridia; order Thermoanaerobacterales; family Thermoanaerobacteraceae; genus Thermoanaerobacterium; species Thermoanaerobacterium thermosulfurigenes. The sequence goes on along the minus strand of NZ_JBPODR010000001.1, from coordinate 84,016 downwards.
CAACAAAACCTATATTGAATACTAAAGGATATGTAAATTTAAAAAATGCAAGACATCCTCTCATCTCAAAAGATGTAGTCGTACCTATAAGCATACATTTAGGTGAATCTTTTAATACTCTTGTCATAACAGGGCCTAATACAGGTGGAAAGACTGTCACATTAAAGACTGTAGGGCTTTTGACGCTTATGTCCATGTCAGGATTAAATATCCCTGCTGACGAAGGTTCTGATGTGGCTTTCTTTGACAACATATTTGTCGACATTGGAGATGAACAAAGCATAGAGCAAAGCTTAAGCACATTTTCAGCACACATGACTAACATAGTAAAAATACTAAATAATGTCACTAGCAATAGCTTAGTTTTGCTGGATGAATTAGGAGCTGGCACCGATCCGACAGAAGGTGCCGCTCTTGCCATGAGTATACTTGACTTTCTTCACAGGATGAATTGTCGCACAATTGCCACGACACATTACAGTGAACTTAAGCAGTACGCGCTGCAGAATGAAGGTGTGGAGAATGCCTCTGTGGAATTTGATGTAGAGACGTTAAAGCCCACTTACCGCCTCACAATAGGAATACCTGGAAAAAGCAATGCCTTTGAGATAAGCAAGCGTTTAGGATTAAATGACGATGTCATAGACAATGCGAAAAATTATATAACAAGTGAAGAACTAAAATTCGAAGACATATTAAAAGATCTTGAAAACAAAAGGATAGAAGCAGAAAACGCCAAGGGAGAAATTGAGGAATTAAAAAATCAGGTAGAAAGTTTAAGACAAGAGTATGAGAAAAAAATAAAAGATACTGAACGAGAAAGAGAAAAAATTATAGAAAAAGCCAGAGAAAAGGCGAAAAAGATATTAGAAAATACAAAAGCTACTGCTGATGAAATTATTGCTAAGCTTAAAGAGGCGGAAAAATCCGACAAAAAGAATAAGCTTATTGAGGAAGCTAGGCTTAAACTTAAAGAAAACATAAATGAGATGGAAGAAAGCCTTAAGAAATCAGAAATCCCTGAGTACAAAAAAATCCCCAAAAACGTCATGCCTGGACAGACTTTTTACATAGTTCCGCTTGACCAAACTGGAACAGCTTTGTCAGAACCTGATAAGGATGGAAATGTAAAGATACAGGCAGGGATTCTAAAGATGAATGTGCACATAAGCAACCTTAGAGAGACTGAATCAAGCGAAGAGAAAGAGATGGAGAAAGGTTTTGCTAAATACATTAATGAGAAATCTACCAATATTTCTACTTCAATTGACTTAAGAGGAAAGACATTGGAGGAAGCTTCGATAGAAGTCGATAAATACCTTGATGATGCATACCTTGCAGGTTTAAAACAGGTAACTGTCATACACGGGAAAGGGACTGGCACTTTAAGGAGTGGTATCACAAGGCTTCTTAAAATGAACAAGCATGTAAAGTCGTTTAGACTTGGAAGGTATGGCGAAGGAGAAGACGGCGTCACAATCGTAGAATTAAAAGAAAAATGAGTAACCAAAACACCTCATCTATCATAAAATGTAGAGGAGGTGTTTTTATATATGAGGAGAAAAAAGTGGGGAAGAAGGAGGATAAAAATACGTGGGATAAACAAAAATTTTGTTTACGTTTTGGCATCATTATTTATATTATCATTGCTGTATATGTTTGTAACATACAGGTTGACACCTGCTCTTATTAAAGCCAGTGAGACAGTAGCTCAAGAAGTGGCTGTTAAATCTATCAATAAGTCTATAAATGAAAAGGTGTTGAAAGGTATTCAATACAGCGACCTTATAAATGTAAGAACTGACAACAGTGGAAAAGTATCGATGCTGCAAGCTAATACGATAGAGATGAATATTTTATCTGCGAAGATTACTCAAGCTGTTCAGGATAATTTAAACAGCATAGGATCGGTGTACGTGAAACTGCCTCTTGGTAGTCTAATATCAAAGGATGTATTTGCAAACACAGGCCCAAAGATAAAAGTAGGACTTCTGCCTATTGGTTCGGTGAATGTAGACTTTGAATCAAGCTTTGAACCAGCAGGGATAAATCAGACGAGGCACATAATATATCTTTACATAAAGACAAACATCCAAATAATTGCGCCACTTGCATCAAAGCAAATACAGGTATCCACCCACATGCCTATTGCTGACAGCATAATCGTAGGTGATGTACCTCAAAGCTTTGTAGACGTCAATGGCAATAAGTACACTGTGCCTGTTCCAAATGGAAATTCAAAAATTAATGTAGAAAGCAATTGACAACATTAGAAATTATGGTATAATAATAATTGTTTGACGGGGGTGTAGCTCAGTTGGGAGAGCACCTGCCTTGCAAGCAGGGGGTCAGGAGTTCGAATCTCCTCATCTCCACCATGGGCTTGTAGCTCAGGCGGTAAGAGCGCACGCCTGATAAGCGTGAGGTCGATGGTTCAAGTCCATCTAAGCCCATTTGTAAACCCTAGCGGGTCTTTTTTTTATGTCTAAAATTAAAAAATAGAGGAATTAGCAAATTTTTGTCGAATTAGATAAATAAAATTTGTCTTTGAGGTGTAAAAATGGCTTCCAAGTTTGAATATGATAAAAAGCTTGACAACATAGTAGAAAAGACGATAGAAGTTATAGGTTGCAGCAAAGAGCAGATTTCAGAAATATTAGAGAGGACAAGGAATGAGTATCGTCTTTTAGAAGAACAGATACACGAGCTGAAAGTCAAGGTTAGATTTGTTATAAAAGAGGTAGAACAACTTGAAAGAAAAGAAAAAAGCTCTAAGTTAAAACTGGCTTATGTAAGCCAGCGCTTTGGCAATATAAGTGAGGATGCCATAAAGGAAGCTTACGAAGAAGCGAAGGAGATTCAGGTAGCGCTTATTTTAAAAAGGCAGGAAGAAAAAGACCTTATAGCAAGAAGAAATGAGTTGGAGAGAAAGCTCATTGAGTATAGGGCAATTGTAGAAAAAGCAGAAAAACTTTCTACACAGATAGGTGTTGCCCTTGATTACTTGACAGGCGATTTGACAAAGCTTCACAGCCAGTACGAAGAGCTTAAAGACAGGCAACTTCTAAATATACGCATAATAGAAGCTCAGGAAGATGAGAGGAAAAGGATCGCTCGCGAGATACACGATGGTCCAGCCCAGTCTATGGCAAATGTAATATTAAAAGCAGAGCTATGCGAGAAACTTATTAGCAAAGATGTAGAAAAAGCTAAAGATGAGCTTAAAAATCTTAAAGACATAGCACATTTATCATTGAAAGAAGTGAGAAAGATCATATACGATTTAAGGCCGTCCGTTCTTGATGATTTAGGCTTAATACCTGCTGTGTCAAAGTACATAAATGACTTTAAAAATGATACTGGAATAAATGTGGATTTTATTACCTTATCTGAACATAAACGATTAAAGCCTGAAATAGAAATAACCTGTTTTAGGGTCATTCAGGAAGCCTTGACAAACATTCGGAAGCACTCAAAGGCTAAGAATGCCGTGATACGATTAGAGTTTGGTGATCGATTTATAAGCATAATTATAAAAGATGACGGTGTAGGTTTTGAAAAGACATCTCAAGACAATAAATTTGGACTGTTGGGGATGCGGGAGAGAGTTCAGATATTAAACGGGAAATTTGAAATAAACAGTTCACCTAATGATGGGACTCAAATTTACATTTCCATTCCGCTAGGTGGTGATAAGTGCAATGATTAACATTATGATAGCTGATGACCATGTGCTTTTGCGTCAAGGGCTAAAACAGATAATTGAATTAGAAGAAGATATGAAAGTGGTGTATCAAGCCTCAGATGGAGAAGAAGCTTATAATTTGGCTAAAAATAATTCTCCAGATATAATTTTGATGGATATAAACATGCCAAATGTAAATGGCATTAAAGCTGCAAAGATGATTAAAAGCAATGATCCTAAAAATAAAATAATGTTTTTGACTATCTACAATGACAAAGAGTACCTTATGGAGGCATTGAAAATAGGTGTGGAAGGTTACATATTAAAAGATGCAGATTCAGATGAACTTATAAAGGCTATAAGAATCATATCAAATGGAGGCGTTTACATACATCCTTCACTTATCAGGGAAATTGAAAGCTTAGAGAAGAATGAATGCAAAAAAGATCTTACTGACAGAGAGTTTGAGATATTGAATTTAATCGCTGAAGGTTATAGCAATAAAGAGATAGCAGATAGGCTCTTCTTAAGCGAAAAGACAGTCAAAAATCACGTGTACAATATATTTAGAAAATTAGATGTAAAAGATAGGACTCAAGCTGCCATATATTTATTAAAAAATAATAATATGTACAATATGCATACATAAAATTTGCTTTTATTCCAAAAATATTTTATAGTTAATATGTAATCCAAAATGTTTAGGAGGCGTATGAAATGGAGAGTGGCGAGTTAAAAGACATTGAAGAAAGATTAGGATACAAAAGCAAAAATGGATGGCTTAAAGTAAATGACGATGAAAGGGAAAAGATATTTGAGTACGCAGAAGATTACAAAGCATTCATAGGAGAGTGTAAGACGGAGAGAGAAGTTGCAGACAGGATAATAAAGATTGCTGAAGAAAATGGCTTTATAAATTTAGAAACAGCTACAAACTTAAAGCCAGGCACAAAGGTGTACTATGACAATAAAGGCAAATCGGTAATTTTAGCTGTTATTGGAAAAGATTCTGTCCGCAATGGATTTAAAGCAGCAGCCGCTCATATAGATTCACCAAGGATTGATTTAAAACCAAATCCATTATACGAAGATAGTGGTCTTGCTCTTTTTAAGACACATTATTATGGGGGGATTAAGAAATACCAGTGGGTTACGATACCATTGGCATTGCACGGAGTTGTCATAAAAGAAAGTGGCGAAAAAGTCGTTTTTAACCTTGGAGAAGATGAAAAAGATCCTGTGCTATATATAACTGATTTACTGCCTCACCTTGGAAAAGATCAGATGGAGAAAAAAGCTGCTGACGTGGTCACTGGAGAAGCATTGAACCCAGTCATAGGAAATATGCCTTTGTCTGAAGACGTTTCTGTAAAGCCAAATTTATTGAAAATTTTAAACGAGAAATATGGGATAGTGGAAGAAGATTTTATAAGTGCTGAGTTGGAGTTGGTGCCAGCACATAAACCAAGGGATATAGGCTTTGACAGAAGTATGATAGGTGCTTACGGACAAGATGATAGGATATGCGCTTATGACGTACTTAGAGCTATTTTAGATGTTGACAATCCTGAAAAGACTGCAGTAGCTATATTTGCTGACAAAGAAGAGATAGGAAGCATGGGAAATACAGGATTGCAGTCCAGATTTTTTGAAAATGCTATAGCGGAAATCTTGGAAAAGCAAGAAGGCAGCACTGATATAAAGCTTAGAGCAGCCATGAGAAATGCAGAATTGTTATCTGCAGATGTAAATGCTGGCTTTGATCCTTTATACCCTGATGTAAGTGAGAAACTTAACAGCTCATATATAGGAAATGGTGTATGCCTGACGAAGTACACAGGTTCACGTGGAAAAAGTGGATCAAATGATGCAAATGCTGAGTTTGTGGCAAAAGTGAGAAAGATATTTAATGAAAATAATGTAGTATGGCAGACAGGAGAGCTTGGAAAAGTTGACATTGGAGGCGGAGGAACAGTCGCACTTTTTGCAGCAAATTATGGCATGGAGGTTATTGACTGTGGCATTGCACTTTTAAGCATGCATTCACCTTATGAATTGTCATCAAAACTTGACTTGTACATGGGATATAAAGCATATAGATCCTTCCTTTTAAGTAGGTAAAGGTCATTTAAAAACACCGGTATAGCCGGTGTTTTTTAGCAATTTTATTGATTTATAAACATTTCTACCACAATTACGCCGTTTCCAGTGCTGTTTGTGACAACGCCAACGCCGACTTTATTGAAATAAGGGTTTAAGATATTTTCTCTATGACCGCTGGAATTCATCAATGCATAATGAGCACTTACAACATCGCTGTTTAGTGCTATGTTTTCTGCAGCGGCATTGTAACTTATACCAAATTCTTTCATCATATCAAATGGCGAGCCATAAGTAGGTGACGTGTGAGAAAAATAGTTGTTGTCCCTCATATCCTCAGCTTTTATCCTGGCTACTTTTGATAGGTTTTCATCGATGGTAAGCGGACTCAAGCCTCTTGACGTTCTTTCGCTATTTATGAGATCCACCAACTGCTTTTCTTGTGCTGATAACCCTTGATAATTTTGTTGTGCGCTACTATTTTTGACGCTTTCAACAGCATTGGAAGATGAATTGCCGGCTGATGTAGTCGTAGTTGTAACAGTTCCTTTTGTATTAATTGTCGTCTGGTTTACATTTGCAGTGTTATTAGCCATTGTAGTCCACCAATAATTGTTGTTGTACCAAGCATTTGTGTTATTTGCCTGTACATAATTTATTTTTACTGTGGCTGTATTGAATACAGAGTAATTTGATGTGGTGGCATTTGAAGTTGTCGTTCCATTGTAGACAACATTGTTGTTTGTATATGTTCCGTAAGAATACGAAGCTTTTGCAGCATTAAAAGAGCTAATCATTGACAATGAAATTACTGCAAATGTCGCATAGTACTTTAGATTTTTTTTCACTAATATCACACCCCTTAATTAAAATTATTCGACAAAAGAAGAAAAAAACCTTTAAGTAATTAATGGACACGTAGGAAATCTTATCAATAGTAGCATTTTTGAATATACTGTGAGTAGGGGGTGCAAAGATGAGATATGGGATATTAGTCTTTTATTCTTATCAACATGCAGTGTTGTGTGACAAAGTATTAAGGCAGAACAATATACCTGTAGAATTTATACCAACGCCACGCTCTATAATGAATAGCTGCAGCCATTCTTTGAAATTTGGTCTTGAATACGTGGATATTGTGAAATTAATAGTACAAAGAATAAATATCCCTTATAAAGGGATATATGAGGTAGAAAAGACATATAGCGGATATACCGTCATAGGTGTTCGTTAGGTTTTCCAAAGATAATTGACTTTATTTTGTCTATTGTCCCATTTTCTACTTTTTCATTAAGCTTTGAGTTTAATATGATTATTTTATTTTGCAGATCTTTTACCTGCTTTTTTAATTTTTCGTTTTCCAAAAGGACATTGTTGTAAACAGAATTAAGATTGTCAATTTTTGAAGTGTACTTCATTCTTTCTTCATAATATTTCTTCAAATTTTCTTTAAGTTCTTCAATATTTCTGTTTTTAAGTGCGATTTCATAGCTTTTTTGATTTAGATTTCTCTCTAAATGTACTTTTTCCTTTTGGAGGTTTTCTATTTTTTTAGATAGTGTGCTTAAGTATTCTTGGACTTCTTTTATATAAAATGTGAAGTAATTATCTTTATCATATGATATGATATCTTTAACTCTATTAAAAGGAAGCTCTAATCCGTTATCATCTAAAAATGTGAATTTTTCTATTGAATCTTCCACTTTTTTTACAAATTCATATGACGAAGGCTTTTCAGCTAATTTAAAAGGTTTGCAGAAACTATTGCCGCCGTCTGATGATACAGCGCTGTAAAAAGTGTCTTGTTGAATCCATGTACACCATATAGTGGTGTCTATTATGTTAAAGCAAGGCCACAAAATTGCATCTGAAAATGACAAAGTGATTTTCTTGTCCCACGATCCTTTTGGCCATCCACCATCGACTTTTTTTCTATACTTTAGTTCTTTTATTATGTTTTCCTCAATCCAGCATATATGAATGTTTCGTTTGTCATCGATGGATATATTTGGATATTCAAGCGATATGGCTTCAGAAATTGTAGTCTTTAAAGTCCACGTATCATTTAAATACGTTGTATAGTATATTTTTTGAGTGTTTTCGGTTGTTACATAAACTAAGTGCATAATTCCGAATTTATCAGATGCTACACTGTAGAAAGGCTTAATTTGGCTGTTGTAAATGACAGCTACGTCATTAACTTTGAAAGTCTTATTGAGTACAAAATGCTTTAGAATCAATTTTTTGGGTGATGATAGATTATGCTCTGTAAAAAATAGATGTAATGTTCCACCAGACGTTATTAATCTGAAGTTATCTGCAAAAAATGATTTGTCATTATAATGGTACAAAATCTTTTTGATTATTTTGTTATCATCATTTAAATGTGCTAAAACTATGTTTTGCTCTTTGCTAAAATATGTGATTAAAATTTCATCCGAGTTTAATCCAACATCGAAATCGCTTATTGTATTGTCTATAAGGCTTATTTCATCCGAATTTTCACCAGCTATATTTAACAAAATAGAGTTCCGATTTGATGAAAATTTGTACACCTTGCCTTTAAAATTTAATAGCACCTTGTCCATAAAATACCTCCTTTCATTTAAAATTATATTCTTTATTTGTAACAAATATTATGGTTATTACGTATATTGTAACTAGAAATATGCAAAATCAAATTAAACAAAAATTTAGTCGTAAGGGGGAAATAAAATGGCATTTGCTAAAAAGCTGATTGGAGAACAAGAAGTAGGACCAGGTCCAGTAGAGCCAGGTCAGCTTCCTGAACCAACAGAGATAACTTGCATAGAAGTTACAAAGATATACGATTCATGCTCACAGAGATTGTGTTTAGACAGCATACCACCATTAACGTTTTGCCCGACCATCACAAATCCAACATTTGGACGCTGTGAAAATGTGACTGTTACACTTGTATCACCTCCAGGATTTACACTTACACCTATTCCTGAAAGACCTGGATTTGCAAGAGTGCAGGCTACATTCCAAGTAACATATGATGTAGTGATTACAAATACATCTGGCGATATTCAAACATTGACGGGACTAACAACTACGTTTAATAAGGATATAGTATTGTACGTGCCAGAACCAACTATTGCCATCATGAAGTTTGAAGCTGTTGCAGAGTGCTTATTTGGTAGAGTCAATGTTGGAACACCAACAACATTAGAGGTAATCATAGGTGTATGGATCATCATAAAATCTGCTATGGATGTGCAATTATTGATACCTTCGTATGGATTCTGCCCAGTACCACCTGAGTGCGAGGAGTTTCCGACAAATGTATGTGATGAATTCATGCAGAGACCATTCCCACCTATATTTCCTCCGCAGAAAGCCCCATATTCACCATATTAAAAATATGAAAAGCCAGCATAAGCTGGCTTTTCTCATAACAATGATAGGAGGATTTTTATGAAAATTTTATTTATGACATTTATCGATATTTTAAATTCACTTCCGCAGAGAAGTCATCACTTGATAGATTACTTAAAAGACAAATATGACTTGACGGTAGTATTTTGTAGGTATGACGATCTTGGGGTATTAAAAAAGCAAGAAGGTACGATTACTTATATAGGAATACCTGTTAAGTTTGCAAGTCTTTTTAGCCCGATGATTTTGTATAAAAAATACGTTGAACTTGATTCTTCTAAATACGATATATGTATTGCACAAGGTCCATGGGCAGGTTTGACTGCTGTAGAACTTCTGAAGGCTGGGAAAATAAGTTTTTTGGCTTATGAAGATATCGACTATTTTCCTGCGTTTTTTGAATATGAGGACATTTATGAGAGGACAAAAAACATGGAGAAATATTGCATTGAAAATTCTGATGTTACATTTTCTGTAAATCAACATTTGATAGAATTGAGAAAAAACATGACAGGCATTACACCATATTACATACCAAATGGTGTCAATTATGAACTGTTTAATGGCAGAAAGGAAAAACATCAAGGAATAGTCATTGTATTTAGCGGTTCGTTAGAGCATTGGTCAGGCGTTGAGATGCCTATAAAAGCCCTTCCTATCTTAAGGCGAGAATATGACGTTTCGATGATGATACTTGGGAAGGGAAAATATGAACATGTTCTTAGGAAATTGTCGAGAGATTGCAAAGTAAATGATGTTGTACATTTTTTGGGAAAAGTAAAGTATAGCGATTTGCCGCTGTATTTTAATAAAGCTGATATTGGACTTTGTACGCTTTTTCCAACGGAACTAATAAAATATTCTTTTCCACTTAAAGCTGTAGAATACATGGCATCTGGCCTTCCTGTGATAGCAACAGACATTGGCGATTTAGGGAAATTGATTAAAGAAAATGATTGTGGTATAACTATAGAGTACAATGTATCGGATTTTGTTGAAAAAGCTATAGATTTGATAGAAAATTATGATAAAATGAGTATATACGGACGAAACGGAAGGGAATTTGCTAAAACGTTTGACTGGAAAGAACTTTTTAAAAAAGAAATGAGCATAATTTTTGAAAAATTAGATAAAGTTATAAAATACAATTGAAAGGTGATGGCTATGACCAAAAGTATAAAAGATGATGTACTTTTAAGATTAAAAACCATAAAGGGGCATATAGCTGGAATCGAAAAAATGGTGGAAGAAGACAAAGGGTGTTCTAACATTTTGCTTCAAATAGCAGCGGTGAGAGCTTCTTTAGAAAAAGTTGGATTGTCAATCATAAATGAACATGCTGAACAGTGCTTTCTTGCAAATGAAGATGGAAAGATAACTTATGAGGAACTTCAAAGTGTTGTTGATTTATTAGTTAAATTTTTAAAATGAGCAATATTTGGCAGTAAAATAGGGTCAGAAAAGACCCTTCTCTATGTTGATAATGGAAATAGAAGGGTGTATAATTAATAAAAAGAAGGTGTTTTACGTGAGAATACATGGTATTGTAGAGAAGATAGAAGATGACGTAGCTATAGTTGTTCTTGATGATGACAGGAAGATAAATATTCCCACAAAGTATCTTCCTAGTAATATTGCTGAAGAAGATGCTATTGATATTTCATTGGATGTCAATGTAAGAGGACGAAAACTAAAAAAGATGATTGAAGAATCTATGGAAGAAGATTAATTTTTTTTAACACTAATTGTTAATAAATTAACTATTGTTTACTTAGCTTTTACCATATAATAAAATAATTGTATACAGTATACGGGTGATTTTTATGGTTATTACTGTTTGTGTAGGTAGCTCATGCCACTTAAAAGGCTCCTACGATGTAATTAATAAATTAAAAAAAATGATCAAAGATTACGGTATTGAGGACAAAGTAGAATTAAAAGCTGATTTTTGCATGGGCAATTGTTTAAGGGCGGTTTCTGTAAAAATTGATGATGGAAAGTGTTTATCAGTTAAACCTAATAACGTAGAAAAATTTTTTAAAGAATATGTTTTAGGTGAACTAAAATGAGTGTCATTAATTTCAAAGAAGCCAATTGCAGAAACTGCTATAAATGCATTAGATACTGCCCAGTAAAAGCGATAAAAGTTAATAATGAACAAGCTGAAATCATAGAATACAGGTGCATAGCATGTGGAAGATGTTTAAATATCTGTCCTCAGAATGCGAAGACAGTTAGATCAGATGTAGAAATAGTGCAATCATTTTTAAATCGGGGTGAAAAAGTTGTTTTCACTGTAGCTCCATCGTATCCTGCACTTGTTGGGCATAATAATGCTTTAAAATTCTTGAAGGCTTTAAAAAGTTTAGGAGCCGAAATGATAGTTGAGACCTCAGTAGGTGCTATGCTTATATCTAAGGAGTATGAAAAGTATTATAATGATTTGAAATATGACAATTTAATCACTACTTCATGCCCATCCGTAAATTATTTGGTTGAAAAATACTATCCAGATCTTATAAATTGCCTTGTACCAGTCGTATCACCGATGGTAGCTGTTGGAAGGGCTATAAAAATCATGTACGGTGAAAGCATGAAAGTTGTATTTATAGGTCCGTGTCTTGCTAAAAAAGCTGAGATGAATGATTTTAGTTGTGAGGGAGCTATAGATGCTGTATTGACATTTGAAGAAGTAATGAATTTGCTTGGTACAGATGAAGTAGATTTTGAATATATGGAAGATTATTTGGAAGATGTTGATGTCGAAGAGCAGTACAAATTGTATCCAATTGAAGGAAAAACAATTGATTGCATGGATGTTGATTTGAATTTAAGAAAGGTTGTCTCTGTGTCATCGATAGAGAATGTGAAAGATCTTTTGAATGATTTAAGATATGGCAATTTACATGGGTATTGGATAGAAGCTAATGCTTGCGATGGCGGTTGTATCAATGGTCCCGCATTTGGAAAGTTAAAAAGTGGAATTGCAAAAAGAAAGGAAGAAGTTATAAGCTATTCTCGCGTGAAGGAGAGAGTTAACGATGATTTCAGCGACTTTAGCGATTTTTCTTTAGATTTAAGTCGAAAGTTTATTGATTTAAGCGATAAATGGAAGATGCCAAGCGAGAGCGAGATAAAAGAGATACTATCGAAGATTGGCAAGTTTTCACCTGAAGATGAATTGAATTGCGGTGCATGTGGCTATGACACTTGTAGGGAAAAGGCCATAGCAGTCTTTAATGGAATGGCAGAACCTTATATGTGCTTGCCATACATGAGGGGGAGGGCCGAAACATTGTCCAATATCATAATAAGCTCTACTCCCAATGCCATAATTGCGGTCAATAACGAGTATGAAATTCAAGATATGAACAGAGCATTTGAGAAGATGTTCTTAGTGAATTCATCAATGGTTAAAGGTGAAGATCTATCGTTGATCTTTGATATATCTGATTTTGTAGAGGTTATTGAAAATAAGAAAAGCATTTTCAACAAGAAAGTATCATTTAAAAATTACGGAATCATAGCATTGGAAAGCATCTACTATTTAGAAGAGTATAAAATTGCCATTGGGATTTTTACAGATATAACGAAAATGGAGAAACAAAAGGAAAGTTTCTCAAAACTTAAAAAGGAAAACTACCAGTTAGCACAGCAAGTGATAGATAGACAGATGAAAGTTGCACAAGAGATAGCCAGCTTGTTAGGGGAAACAACCGCGGAGACAAAAGTCATACTGACCAAAATGAAAGATATGCTGTTAAATCAAGGTGATGATGAATGAGTCATTACATCGATATTGCACATGCATCATTGAATAAGTATGATGAAGAGTTGTGCGGAGATAGTGTTCAAATAATAAGAAAAAAAGATTATGTAATGGCAGTTATGGCAGATGGACTTGGAAGTGGTGTTAAGGCGAACATTTTATCTACTTTGACAGTACGAATAGTGTCAAAAATGCTGGATATGGGTTCTGAACTAAAAGATGTGGTAGAAACAGTGGCTGAAACATTGCCAATATGCAAAGAGAGGAATATAGCATATTCTACATTTACTGTTGTCTCTATATGTGGCAATAATGCTCATCTGGTTGAATATGACAATCCATCTGTGTTTTATTTTAAGAATGGTGTGTATAAGAAGATTGACAGAAATTGTGTTGAAATAGGTGACAAGAAAATCTTTGAAAGCAGCTTCAAATTGGATTTGAACGATTCACTGATAGTTGTATCTGACGGAGTAATCCATGCAGGTGTAGGAGGAATATTAAATCTCGGCTGGCAGTGGGATAATGTCAAGCAATATTTATCAAAAATATTGGAAGTCTACAGCGATGCATCAGATATTTGCTCACAGCTTATAACAACCTGCAATAATTTGTACAAGAATAAACCAGGTGATGATACAACTGCAATAGTGATAAAAGTTAACGAATCGAAAAAAGTTATAGTAATGGTAGGACCACCGGTTTTGAAAAATATGGATGAATGGGTTGTGAGAAAACTCATGAAAAGTGAAGGATTAAAGGTGGTATGTGGCGGTACTGCTGCAAAAATTGTAAGCAGGATTTTAAATAAAGATGTGATCACATCTACAGAGTATATTGATCCTGACATACCACCTTATGCACACATTGATGGAATTGATTTGGTGACAGAAGGTGTATTGACTTTAAGAAAGACTGTTGAAATTTTCAAAGAATATATTGAGAATAAAGATTCAAACTTATTGAGATTTTCAAGAAAAGATGCTGCAACTCGGTTGTTTAAGATTTTAAATTACGCTACTGACGTAAATTTCTTAGTGGGTCAGGCTGTAAACAGTGCCCATCAAAATCCTGATTTTCCATCTGATCTTAGAATAAAGGTCAGGATTGTGGAAGAGCTTATAAACTTATTAGAGAGATTAAATAAAAATGTGGAAGTAAATTATTTTTAGAAAGGATAGATTGCCTTGTTTAAGTTTAACACAGATGTTCAGATGTTAAAGTACGAGGTACTTTACAACGTTGCGAAATTGACTCTTGAAGATAGGCTTGAAGATGAATACGACGAAATACCTTATGAGATAATACCGGGAACTAAACCGAGATTTAGGTGTTGTGTGTATAAAGAAAGAGCTATAATTGAGCAAAGAACCAAAGTTGCAATGGGGAAAAATTTAAAGCGTACTATGAAACATGCAGTGGACGGTGAAGAGCCAATAATTCAGGTTTTAGATATTGCCTGTGAAGAATGTCCAATTAAAAGGTATCGTGTCACTGAAGCTTGTAGAGGGTGTATTACTCACAGGTGTACAGAGGTATGTCCAAAAGGTGCCATAACGATAATCAACAAAAAGGCAAACATCGATTATGACAAGTGCATAGAATGTGGCAGATGCAAAGATGCGTGCCCATACAATGCAATTTCTGACAATTTGAGGCCATGCATTAGATCTTGTTCAGCAAAAGCCATAACTATGGATGAAGAATTGAAAGCTGCCATAAATTACGAAAAGTGTACTTCATGTGGTGCTTGTACAGTGGCATGTCCATTTGGAGCTATAACAGACAAGTCTTATATTGTTGACATTATAAGGGCGATTAAGAGTAGGAAAAAAGTTTATGCGTTAGTAGCGCCAGCCATAGCATCTCAATTTAAAGATGTAACAGTGGGGCAGATAAAATCTGCTTTGAAAGAATTTGGTTTTGTCGATGTGATTGAAGTTGCTCTTGGGGCAGATTTTGTAGCTATGGAAGAGGCAAAAGAATTTAGCCATAAAATAAAAGACATAAAAGTCATGACAAGTTCATGTTGTCCTGCCTTTGTGGCACACATAAAGAAAAGCTATCCTGAGCTATCGCAAAACATATCGACAACTGTATCTCCAATGACAGCTATATCAAAATACATTAAAAAACACGATCCTATGGCAGTGACAGTATTCATAGGTCCATGTACTGCAAAGAAATCGGAAGTCATGAGAGATGACGTAAAGGGTATAACGGATTTTGCCATGACATTTGAAGAGATGGTTGCTGTATTAGATGCGGCAAAAATAGACATGAAAGAACAGCCAGATGTGGAAGTGGATGATGCTACGCTTTTTGGAAGAAAGTTTGCAAGATCAGGTGGTGTCTTAGAGGCTGTAATTGAAGCAGTTAAGGAAATAGATGCCGATGTTGAAATAAATCCTGTAATATGTAATGGACTTGATGAATGCAACAAGACATTGAAAATAATGAAGGCTGGTAAATTACCTAATAATTTTATAGAAGGCATGGCTTGTGTTGGAGGTTGTATTGGTGGTGCAGGAGTAATAAATAACAACGTAAATCAAGCAAAATTGGCTGTCAATAAATTTGGTGATTCATCTTACCATAAAAACATAAAAGACAGAATCAGCCAATTTGATACTGATGACGTCGATTTTCATGTTGATCACGGTGAAGATGAGTCAAGTGAAACATCGTTTAAAGAAGCTTAGGAGTTTTAAAAATGATGGGTCCATCTATTGGGCCCTAAATTTTTGTTGAAATATATATCATCATTAACATATAATATATTTGAATTACATAAAAATGTGAGGACTGATATGTATGGAGGTATATCTTGACAATAGCGCCACGACGAAAGTTCGTAGAGAAGTAGCTGAAAAAATGGTTGAAGTAATGGAAGTCGAATATGGCAATCCATCGTCGGTACATCGTAAAGGATATAATGCAGAAAAGATATTGTCTAAGTCAAGAGAAGATGTAGCGAAATTATTGGGGTGTGCATCAGATGAAGTATTTTTCACATCAGGTGGAACTGAATCAAATAATTTGGCTATACGCGGCATTGTACATAGCATGAAGCGATACGGCAATCATCTGATAACCACAAAGATTGAGCATCCATCTGTATTGAATGTCATGAAGCAGCTTGAAGAAGAAGGTTTTGATGTCACTTATCTCAATGTAGATAAACAAGGATATGTAGACTTAGATGAGTTAAAAAATGTCATAAATGACAGGACGATTTTGATGTCTATAATGGCTGTCAACAATGAGATAGGCACTATAGAACCATTGGATGAGATTGCCAAATTAAAACAAATGAAAGATAAATTTTATTTTCATGTTGATGGTGTACAGGCAATTGGAAAAATTAATATTGATTTAAGGAATATTAACATAGACCTTTTGTCTTTAAGCGGCCATAAAATGCATGGGCCAAAGGGCATAGGAGCTCTATACGTAAAAAAAGGGACTAAAATTAAACCTATTTTGTACGGTGGAGGGCAGGAAGCCAATTTAAGGTCAGGAACTGAAAACATGCCAGGCATCGTAGGACTTGGAGAAGCATGTCTATTGATAAATGATAATTTTCTTGAATACGAGGCTAAACTTAAAACATTAAAGAGAAAATTGTACGATGGTATAAAAAACGAGATTCCTGATATTCACTTAAATGGCCCTGACATCGATGATGGTGCACCGCAAATATTAAATGTATCTTTTTTAGGTGTAAGAGGTGAAGTATTGCTTCATGCTTTGGAAGACAAGGGTATATATGTGTCAACTGGTTCTGCTTGTTCATCCCATAAAAATACTGAAAGCTATGTATTAAAGGCTATTGGATTAAGTAGCGAATATATAGAAGGTGCTATTAGGTTTTCCTTAAGTGTATTTAATACAGATGAAGAAATAGATTATACGGTTGATGTATTAAAGGAGAAAGTGAAATTTTTAAGGAGATACAAAAGGAGGTAAAAATGGAAGTTATTCTTATAAAGTATGGTGAGTTAGCTTTAAAAGGCGACAATAGAGCTTTTTTTGAAAATAAACTTGTTAGAAACATTAAAGAAGCTTTAAAAAACTTTGATGGAGTAAAAGTTGAAAAGACACATGGGAGGATATACGTAGAAACAAGCAACAATGCAAAAGAAGCTATTGACAAACTTAAAAAGGTATTTGGAATAGTTGGAATAACAATAGCTAAAAAAGTAGAATTGGACCTTAATGCGATATACGACTCGGCAATTGAGATTATGAGGCATCATTCAAATAAAAGTTTTAAAGTGGAGACTAGGAGACCTAATAAATCATTTCCTTATGAAAGCATTGAATTAAGTAGAATGATTGGAAGTGAAATACTTAAAAACATTGATGGTGTTCATGTTGATGTGCACAATCCTGATGTGGTATTAAATGTGGAAATAAGGGAGAAGGCGTATTTGTACTCTGATACCGTAGATGGAATTGGAGGAATGCCTATAGGCACAAATGGGAAAGCTGTGGTTTTATTATCAGGTGGAATTGATAGCCCCGTCGCAGCATGGATGATGATGAAAAGAGGAGTAAAGATAGAAGCAGTGTATTTTCACAGTCCACCATATACGCAGGAGCGTGCAAAGGACAAAGTAATTGATTTGTGCAAAAAACTTTCTGAGTATGGACAAGATGTATATTTACATGTGGTGAATTTTACAGATTTTCAACTTGCCATATACGATAAGTGTCCTCCAAAATTGACTACTATTATAATGAGAAGAATGATGATGAGAGTCGCAGAAAATATTGCTCTTAAGTACGGTGCAAAAGCGCTTATAACAGGTGAAAGCTTAGGACAAGTTGCCAGCCAAACCATAGAAAGCTTGTACTGCACAAATGCAGTGACACACATGCCAGTGTTTAGACCACTTATAGGAATGGATAAGAGTGAAATTGTAGAGATTTCTAAGAAAATCGGGACGTACGATATATCTATAAGGCCTTATGAAGATTGCTGTACAATATTCGTTCCAAAACATCCTATTATAAAACCTGATTTAGACGAAGTCGTCCAAGGCGAAAAAGAATTAGACTATGAACAATTTATTAACAGTCTTGAAATAGATGAGATAAAGATAAAAAGCTAAAAAATCCCATAGGCATAAGTCTATGGGATTTTATACGTTAAATCTGAATACTATTATATCGCCATCTTCCACGACGTAATCTTTTCCTTCTAACCTCATCAATCCTTTTTCTTTTGCTGGAGTTTCTCCACCTGATTCAACGTAATCTTTATACGATATTACTTCAGCACGTATAAAACCTTTCTCAAAATCTGAGTGTATTTTTCCGGCAGCCTGTGGTGCCTTTGTACCTCGTTTAATAGTCCAGGCTCTTACTTCCTTTGGACCTGCTGTAAAAAATGTAATAAGTCCTAAAAGAGAGTACCCATGACGGATTATGTTATTTAATCCAGGTTCTTCTAAACCGTATTCGGAAAGCAATTCATATTTTTCTTCATCTGGAAGTGACGAAAGTTCTTCTTCTATTTTTGCTGATATTACAATAACATCAGATTTCTCATTTTTTGCAAAATCTTTAAGCTTCTTAACATACTCATTTTCGCTTTTAGATATAAGATCGTCTTCTGATATATTAGCTGCATACATTACAGGCTTTGATGTAAGAAGCATAAGTTGATTTACAAAGGATAATTCCTCATCATCAAAGTCCATTGTGCGGATAGGCTTACCATCATCTAATGTCTTTTTGATTTTCTCCAATACATTCAATTCGAATGCAGCAGTTTTATCGTTTTTAGCGTATTTGGAAGTCTTTGCAATTCGCTTTTCAACAACTTCCAAATCAGCCAGTATAAGCTCTAACGTTATTATTTCGATGTCTCTTATTGGATCAATACTGCCTTCAACGTGAGTTATGTTGCTATCATCAAAGCACCTTACCACATTTAATATTGCATCAACTTCTCTTATGTGTGATAAAAATTTATTGCCTAAGCCTTCGCCTTTGCTGGCACCCTTTACTAATCCTGCTATATCGACAAATTTTATCGTGGCAGGTATTATCTTTTGAGGATTTACAATGTTTGCCAATTCATTAAGCCTTTTATCGGGTACAGATACGATTCCTACATTAGGCTCTATCGTACAGAAAGGATAATTTGCACATTCGGCGCCTGCTTGTGTTATTGCATTAAAAATCGTGCTTTTTCCAACATTAGGTAGACCAACTATTCCTATTTCCATCTGTATTCCTCCGCTTTTTAAAATCAAAAAATTTTTCTAAATACATCAAATAGATTATATATGAAAAACTCTAAAACTTCAAACTGAGATGTTGGATATAATTTACATTGAATATTGTAATAAATTGACTTCATCTGAGCAAAATATTGATTGGAGGTGTTTGAATTGAAAAATAGCAAAAAAATTTTTTCAATACTTTTAGCATTGATAATGGCATTGTCTATATCTTTGACGGGTTGCAAAGCATCTAAAAAGCCATCACCAACAAGATATACTCCTACGACGCCTAGGACGACACCAGCTCCGTCACCAGGAATGACTACTCCTGCACCGTCAAGAGTGCCGACAACACCAACTCCAACAACACCTGCACCTACTACACCGACTCCAGCGAAAAAGCCGGTTCCGCAAAGCGTTAGAGCAGCAAAAATAGCCAGCAATGTGGCAAAACTTCCTGAAGTAAACAAGGCTACTGTAGTTATATCCGGAAATACTGCTATTGTAGGTATTGACATGAAAGCCAGTGTCCAAGGTACACATGAGACACAGGTTAAGAAAAAAGTAGAGAAGACGGTGAGAGATACTGATAAAGGTATAAAGAATGTGTCTGTAACATCTGATCCTGATTTATATACAAGGATAAACAATATAGCAAAAGGAATAGCAGCCGGAAGACCATTATCTGAGTTTACTAAACAGATAACAGAGATACTAAAAAGGATAACGCCAAGTGCATAATATAAACCTGGGGAAACCCGGGTTTATGTTTTGTTGACATATTTGTAGTTTTTAAATATAATTAGGTCAATTGGATTATTATAGAAGGAGTGAAAAATATGTCCATTATAAAGGAAAACATTGCGAGTGGTATTGAACTCTATGTCAATAAACTTAATAAGTTTAAAACGGTAACAATTAATGTGTACATAAGCAATAAATTAAGCGATGAAACGGCAAAATTTGCATTGCTGCCATCAGTTCTAAGGAGAGGGAGCTTTAACTTTAAAACGTATAAAGATATAACAAAACATTTAGAAGATCTTTACGGTGCTACGTTTGCTTATTCAGTTTATAAAAAAGGTGAGCGGCAGATTGCACAGTTTAAGATGGAGATTGTAGATAGTACATATTTAAAAGAAGATATATTGGAAGAAAGCGTTAAGTTCATATCAGACATACTTTTGAATCCATTAATATCAAATGATGGTTTTGAACAAAGGTATGTGCAACAAGAGAAAGAAAAGCAGAAGAATATTATCAATTCCCGCATAAATGAAAAGACTAAATACGCCGTTGAAAGGTGTATAGAAGAAATGTGTAAAGATGAAGATTACTCAATTTATGAGCTTGGAAATGTAGATGATATTGATAAAATAGATGAAAAAAATCTTTATGAGTATTATAAAAAAGCAATTAAAAGGCTTCCGATAGATATATTTGTTGTAGGCAATGTGGATGTAGACAATGTGAAAGAGTTATTCAATAACTATTTTAAAGTAGAGAGAACGAATGTAGATGTGATTCCAGATACGCCTATATTAAGAAAGATCAATAAGGTAAAATATGTAGAAGATAAACTTGATGTTACTCAAGGGAAACTTACTTTAGGATACAGAACAAACGTAAATCCATGGGATGAGGAGTATTTTTCTCTTTTAGTATTAAGCAGCGTTTTGGGAGGAGGACCGTTCTCCAAGCTTTTTATGAATGTTAGAGAAAGAGAAAGCCTTGCATATTATGCACAGACAA
Source organism: Thermoanaerobacterium thermosulfurigenes (assembly GCF_051201035.1). NCBI lineage: Bacteria > Bacillati > Bacillota > Clostridia > Thermoanaerobacterales > Thermoanaerobacteraceae > Thermoanaerobacterium > Thermoanaerobacterium thermosulfurigenes. Next base: position 63,072 of record NZ_JBPODR010000001.1, on the reverse strand, counting down.
GGTTGGAAAGATTTAAAGGATTAATGCTTATAATGTCAGGCATTGAAATTGAAAATTACGAAAAAGCATTGGAGATAATACAAAAGCAAGTAGAGGAGATAAAATCAGGTAATATATCTGATTATGAAATTGATTCCGCTGTGAAAGCTTTGATTACGTCGCTTAATTCAATAAAAGACAGTGGAACACAACTGGCGGATTTTTACTTATCACAAAAACTTTCACATACAAATTACAGTATAGACGATTTTATAAATAAGGTAAAAAAAGTTACAATAAATGATATCGTGGATGTATCTAAAAAGCTGCAATTGGATACTGTCTATTTCATGACAAAAAAATGAGGAGTGATATGAAATGATGGAAATATTTAATGACTTGATAAAAGAAAAAATGTACAAATATGAGCATGAAAGTGGATTAAATGTCTTTGTAATGCCTAAGAAAGGTTTTATAAAACAGTATGCCATGTTTGCAACTCATTATGGTTCTAATGATAGAGAATTTATAATTCCTGGTGAAAGTGAACCTACACATGTGCCGGATGGTATTGCACATTTTTTGGAGCATAAAATGTTTGAGGAAGAAAGTGGAAGTGTATTTGAAGAGTTTTCTAAGAATGGGGCTTCTGCAAATGCTTATACGAATTTTACAACTACTGCTTATTTGTTTTCTTGCACAGACAATTTTTACAGCAATTTAAGACTTCTTTTGGATTTTGTCCAAAGGCCTTATTTTACAGATGAAAATGTAGAAAAGGAAAAAGGCATAATAGCTCAAGAAATTCGCATGTACGATGACGATCCGTCTTGGAGGCTCTTTTTCAATATGTTAGGTGGATTGTACCATGAACATCCTGTAAAAATAGATATTGCAGGTACAATTGAATCTATATCAAGAATTGACAAAGACATCTTGTATAAATGCTACAATACATTTTACCATCCATCAAACATGGTGTTGTTTGCGGTTGGCGATGTGGACGTGGATAAAGTTGCAGAAATCGTAAATGATAGTGTTAAAACAGAAAAAAGAAATGGAGAGATAAAGCGCATTTATCCTGATGAGCCGATTAAAATAAACAAGAATTACGTGGAACAAAAGATGTCTGTTTCGATGCCGCTATTTAATGTTGGATTTAAAGACAATGACATAGGTTATGGAGGAAAGAGATTACTTAAAAAGGACATAACTACACAGATTTGCTTAGAGATTTTAGCCGGTAGAAGCTCCGACTTGTATGAAAAACTTTATAATGATGGACTTATTGATACAACTTTTGATGTAGAGTACGTAGGTGAAGTAGATCATGGTTACTCTATAATAGGTGGTCAATCTGTAGATCCTGAAGCTGTGAAAAAGGCTCTTATAGCTAAAATTTCATCCATCAATAAAGTGGATGAAGGTGATTTCTATAGAATTAAGAAAAAGATACTTGGCCGATTTGTAAAATCATTTAATTCTGTTGAAAGTATTGCACACAACTTTATATCATACTACATGAAAGACATTAATATCTTGGATTTTACATCTGTTATAGAAGGTATAACTCCTGATGATGTACTAAATAGATTTAAGACGCATTTTAATGAAGATAACTGTGTATTATCTGTTGTAAAGCCATAATATGTTATAGTTTTTGATAACGAGTCATACTCGTTATTTTTTTTGTGAAAAAAATTTTTAATTTATTGAAGGATTTTTGGGTTTTATATAGAATAAACATAATAAGTGGTTTAAAGTGGTGCAAAGTGGTTAGAAGTGCAATAGAAATGGGTGTTCGGTATGCTGATGGGGCAATATGAACATACAATAGATCAAAAAGGGAGAGTTTTTATACCTGCCAAGTTCAGGGACGAACTGGGGTATAAATTTGTGTTGACGCGAGGGCTTGACAATTGCCTTTTTGCTTACTCATTGTCAGAATGGTCAAATATCGAGGCAAAGCTAAAGACATTGCCACTTAACAGAAAAGATGCCAGAGCATTTACCAGATTTTTCTTAGCAGGCGCCACTGAATGCGAAATAGACAAGCAGGGAAGAGTATTAATACCGAACATCTTGAGAGAACATGCAAAAATTGAGAAAGAAGTCATAATAATTGGGGTATCGTCAAGAGTGGAGATTTGGAGTAAAGAAGTATGGATGGAATATTCAAATAATATTGATGTTTCTTTTGAAGATGTTGCAGAGCATTTAGACGATTTAAACATATAAGGTGATTTTTATGGATTTCAAACATGAAAGTGTGTTGTTGCAAGAGACTATTGAATATTTAGAAATTAAACCTGATGGTATTTATGTAGATGGAACTTTAGGCGGTGGCGGTCACTCATATGAGATATTAAGACGGCTTGATAAAGGAAAATTAATCGCAATAGACAGGGACATGGACGCCATAAAAGCTGCATCTATTAGGCTTAAAGACTTCAATAATACAACGTATATTCATGATAATTATAAAAATATAAAAGATATATTAAAAAAATGTGGGATTGAGAGCATAGATGGGGCGTTATTAGACCTTGGCGTATCTTCATATCAATTAGATGAGGCACAAAGGGGATTTTCTTACATGCACGATGCCCCACTTGACATGAGGATGGACAAAGAAAGTGACATTACAGCAGAGTACGTTGTAAACAATTATTCAGAAGATGAAATTGCAAAGGTAATTTCTGATTACGGTGAAGAACTATGGGCTAAACGAATTGCAAAGTTTATCGTTGAGGAGAGAAGGAGAAAACCCATTAAAACTACATTTGAGTTAGTAGACATAATAAAAAAAGCTATACCTGCATCAAAAAGGAGGACAGGACCACATCCTGCCAAAAGAACATTTCAGGCCATAAGGATTGAAGTCAATGAAGAGCTAAAAGGGCTTGGAGATTCTATTGCTGACTTTGTAGATGTAATGAATCCTGGAGGAAGAATAGCAATCATAACATTCCATTCATTGGAAGATCGTATTGTGAAAAATGCGTACAAGAAATTGGAAGATCCGTGTACATGCCCTAAAAATTTGCCATGTACATGTGGAAAAAAACCAGTAATAAAGATAATTACTAAAAAACCTATTGTACCAAGTGAAGTTGAAATAAAAGTAAACCCAAGATCTCGAAGTGCAAAACTAAGAGTTGCAGAAAAGTTGCTGTTCTAAAGTATAAGGGGGAAGAATAAATTGGTATTAGAAAAGCACAATTACGATTATGATCTAAAGCCGTATTATGAAGAAAATAAAGGAAAGAAAACCAAAAAGAATAAGAAGCTTAAAAACCTTGCAGTAATAGTTTTTGTAGGATTTTTAAGCCTTACCGTTTTGTTTAGGTATGCGTTGATCTATCAAAAATCTGTTGCATTAAGCAGCGTAGAGGCAAAAGCCAGTGAAATAGAAAAGTTAAACCAGCAGTTAGAAGTCCAAATTGCTTCAATGAGCGATCTGCAGAGAATAGAAGAAATAGCGAAAAATCAGTTAGGAATGGTAGAGCCTGATAAAGGGCAGATAGTCTACATGAGTGTTGGCAAACAAAATCAAGTCGCTGAGAAAAAAACAGATGATGAAAACAAAAATAAGACTTTTTGGGGAAGGATTTTGGGACTGCTGGTGAGATAGGAGGGATTTTAAATATCACCAAGCATTTCTACCAAAAAGAGAATTTTATTTTTGCTGTTTTTTTCTATACTTATTATTAGCGTTCTCATTGTTAGGCTTTTTTGGATACAGATAGTAAAAAGCGATGAATTTCAAAAGCTTGCCATACCTCAGTGGACATTAGACGTTGCAGTTACGCCAAAACGCGGCTTGATATTAGACAGAAATGGAAAGGCACTTGCTGAAAGCGCAAGTTCTAATAAAGTTAGCATAATACCGAAAGAAGTGAAAGACAGCCAAAAAGATGAAATTGCGTCAAAGCTGTCTGAGATTTTAAAAATCGACAAAGAAGATATCCTTAAAAAGATAAACAACAAGAATGTACAAGAGGTATTGATTGCAAGGAGAATTGATGATGATACGGCTAACAAGATAAGAAAATTAAATCTACCTTGTATTGTAATATCTGGAGATACAAAAAGATATTATCCAGAGAAGAATTTAGCTTCCCACATACTTGGGTTTACAGGTGTAGACAATCAAGGACTGGACGGAATCGAGTCGGTATACGACAGCTATTTAAGAGGAATACCTGGAAGGATTTCGTCGCCAGTTGATGCATTGGGCAGGAAAATGGGGAATGGTGAAGAAGAATACATCCCACCTATAGATGGTTACAATGTCGTTTTGACGATTGATTCAAACATACAGCATTTTGCTGAGAAAGCTCTTGATGATGCGTATGCACATACTAAGCCGACAAAAGGTGCTGTTGCAATCGTAATGGATCCTAAGACAGGTGATATTTTAGCCATGGCATCAAGACCTGATTACGATCCAAACAACCCATTTGCAGGTTCCAAAAGCGATTGGTTTAAAAATTGGCGAGATAAGGCTATATCGGATGCTTACGAACCCGGCTCAGTTTTCAAGACGGTTACAGCGTCAGCAGCATTGGAGGAAGGTGTTGTTGGGTTAAACGAGCAATTTTATGATCCAGGATATATTATGGTTGCAGGGCAGAGAATAAATTGTTGGGCCACACATTACAGCGAAACATTTGTACAAGGAGTCCAAAATTCCTGCAACGTTGTCTTTGCGACAGTTGCCCAAAGGCTTGGAGTAGACAAATTGTACAAGTACATTCATGAATTTGGCTTTGGAGAAACCACCGGCATAACATTGCCTGGAGAAGCACCTGGCCTTGTAATGAAAGAAAAAGATGTAGGTCCTGTAGAGCTTGCTACAAATTCATTCGGACAGGGTATTGCGGTTACACCGCTTCAAATGATACGAGCGGTTTCAGCGATAGTAAATGGTGGGAAATTGATGGAGCCTCATATAGTCAAAGAGATAGTCGATTCTGATGGGAAACCTATAAAAGAATTCAAACCAACCGTAATAAGGCAAGTGATATCCGAAAAGACATCAGCTACAATGAGGCAGATACTTGAAAGTGTAGTATCCGAAGGCACAGGTAAGGCAGGTTACATAGAAGGGTATGATGTTGGAGGAAAAACAGGCACTACAGAAAAATATACACCTGGAAAATACGTGGCTTCATACGTGGGATTTGCACCTGCAGAAGATCCAAAGGTGATAGCGCTTGTGGTGATTGATGAACCTAATGCCGAAACCCACTTTGGTAGTGCGTTAGCAGGACCTGTAGTAAGAAGTATATTGTATGATACTTTGACGTACTTAAATGTAAAACCAAAAGGCATTGTAGTGAAGCCTCTTGTAAAAGTTCCAGATGTAAGGAATTTAAACTTGAATGAGGCTCAAAATGCATTGTTAAAAGATAAGCTGCAATTTTTCATCGAAGGAACTGGAAACACAGTTGTAGACCAAATGCCTAAACCTGGGGCAATGGTAGAAGAAGATTCGCAAATTGTCTTGTATTTAAATGAATACAATAATAACGGAAAGGTTGATGTTCCTGATCTAAAAGGAAAATCTATCACAGAAGCGAGTAACATATTAAGCTCTTTAGGGCTGAAAATAAAAATCAATGGTTCTGGTATTGCTGTAAGCCAGAAGCCAGAAAAAGGTGAAAAAGTTGATAAAGGAACAACTGTTGAAGTCGACTTTAGGCCACTGGAAAATTAATTCAAGCACAATATGCAGTTTTTGATATATGCAAACTGCATAATTGTGCTATACTATTAAATGTATATAATGAATTAGGAGGCCTATTATGAGACTTGTGGATATATTAAAGGATGTAAATTATACAACGGTTAAAGGCAACATCGATGTTGATGTAAAAGGCATTTGCTATGATTCGAGAAATTCGAAAGAAGGTTCGCTATTTGTCGCAATCAAAGGATTTAAGTTTGATGGCGCGGATTACATAAATGATGCTGTAGAAAGAGGAGCTGTTGCCATCGTAGTTGAACGTGAAGTAAGCATAGATAAAGACATCACCGTCATAAAAGTAGAAAATGCCAGGAAGTCATTGGCTAAAATCGCATCAAATTATTATGGAGATCCTTCAAAGCAGCTTTTTATGATAGGCGTGACAGGAACAAACGGCAAAACTTCTGTCACATACATGATAAAGTCCATACTGGAAAGCCAGAACAATAAAGTCGGGTTGATAGGAACGATTCACAACATGATTGGCGATAAAGTTTATCCAACTGAGAGGACTACGCCAGAGTCATTAGATCTTCAACGATACCTTAGGCTCATGGTTGATGAAGGTGTGAAATACGTAGTGATGGAAGTTTCTTCACATTCATTGGCATTAAACAGAGTAGATGAATGCAAATTTGACATAGCTGTTTTTACGAATTTAACCCAAGATCATTTAGATTTTCATAAGACGATGGATGAATATGCTAATGCAAAGGCTAAACTTTTTAGGATGGCAAAGACAGCTTGCGTGATAAACATAGATGATGATTATTCTTCGTATATGATAGAGAATTCTAATGCTAAAGTTGTAACATATGGTATAAAAGACTATGCATACATAATGGCAAAAGATATCAAAAACGATATTAAAGGTGCGAAATTTACCGTTCAGATAGAAGATATAAAAAGTGAAATAGCCTTAAAGATACCGGGACTATTTAGTGTTTACAATTCACTGGCGGCTATTTCAGTAGCATTTATATTGGGTATACCGCTTCAGTCTGTGAAAATGGCTCTTAAGGATGTCAAGATAAAAGGCAGATTTGAAGTTCTTGATTTGGATGTACCTTACAATGTAGTGATTGACTACGCCCACACTCCGGACGGACTTGAGAATTTGATGAAAGCATTTGGTGAATACAATACTGGGAAAAAGATATTGCTTTTTGGTTGTGGAGGTGACAGAGATAAAGGTAAACGCCCTAAAATGGGGGAAGTCGCTGGCAAATATGCTGATTTTGTAATTATAACTTCGGACAATCCAAGGTCGGAGGAGCCTATTAAGATAATACAAGAAATTGAAGAAGGCATTAAAAATACAAAATGTCCTTACACAATCATAGAAGATAGGAAAGAAGCTATAAAGTACGCACTATCTATAGCGAAGGACAATGACGTCGTAATTTTAGCTGGTAAAGGTCATGAAACATATCAAGTATTGAAAGACAAAGTCATAGATTTTGATGAAAGAGACATAGTAAGAGATATATTAAATGGAGATGAAAAAGTTGATTTTAACAGTTAAAGAGATATTAGATGCGACAGAAGGGAAATTGCTATCTGGAAATATAAATATATGCGTAAGCGGTATAAGTACCGATTCGAGGACAATTAAGCCTGGAGATTTGTTTATACCTTTAAAAGGTGAAAGATTCAATGGAGAGAAATTCATAGATGATGCCTTAAATGTAGGTTCTGCCTCACTTACAGAGTCTACCAATTGTATAAGGCACGATAATAAACCGATTATATTTGTCGAAGATACAAAAGACGCTTTGCACAGGATAGCTAAATATTATAGAAGTAAATTCAATATTCCGTTTATTGCTGTAACTGGCAGCAGTGGAAAAACTACAACTAAGGATATGATTTACGATGTTTTATCGATGAAGTACAATGTCTTAAAGACAATCGGAAATTTCAACAACGAGATCGGCTTGCCCCTTACCTTATTTACGCTTAATGATGATCATGATATGGCTGTCGTTGAAATGGGAATGAGCGGTTTTGGCGAAATAAGAAGGTTAAAAAACATTGCATCTCCTAATGTTGCGGTATATACAAACATTGGAGTTGCTCACATTGAAAAATTAGGTTCTCGTAAAAATATATTAAAGGCAAAATCAGAACTTATTGAAGATTTTAAAAATGGCGATACAGTCGTAATTAATGCAGATGATGATATGTTAATAAAAATGCTTGAAAAAAAAGGTCCTAAATTTGTGACATACGGCATAAATAATGGCGATATTAAGGCCTTTGACATAGAATTAAATGAAGAATCTTCAAAATACAAGGTTTTGATAGATGGGTATGTATTAGACGTAGAATTAAACGTACCTGGAAAACACAATATATACAATTCTTTAGCGGCAATTTGTATAGGAATCCAATTTGATGTCAATAAAGAAGATATAAGGAAAGCACTGGCTAAGTTTCAACCAAGTGCTATGAGATTAAATATAATAGATGTCGCAGGTATTAAAATTATAAACGATGTGTATAATGCAAATCCTTCATCTATGAAAGCTGCTTTGTCAGTTTTAGGTGGATATACAGAGAGAAGAAAAGTAGCTGTTTTAGGCAATATGTTAGAGTTAGGACAGTATAAAGACATTGCACATCGAGAGGTTGGCGAGTACGTGAAGGAAAATGACATTGATGTACTTATAACAGTTGGAGATTATGCTTTAAAAATAGCTGATGGGGCAATAGAAAAAGGAATGAACAATGATAATGTCTTTAGATGTGCTAATAATGCAGAAGCCATTGATGTCATAAAAAATATTATGAAAGAAAGTGACATATTTTTAGTTAAAGGTTCAAGAGGGATGAAGATGGAGGAAATCGTGAAATTTTTGCAGGAGAGTGCTTATAAATGATACAAAAGATGATATTTGCTACAATTGTTTCCTTTTTAATTTGTGTCGTATTAGGTCCTATTGTTATTCCGTGGCTAACTAAATTAAAGTTTGGTCAAAGTATAAGAAGCGATGGACCTAAGACGCATCTAAAAAAAGCTGGAACACCTACAATGGGTGGAATAATCATAATTATCTCTTTGCTCATTGCTGATATTGTATTTTCAAAATGGGATAAATACATGGCTTTGTTAATCACGATAACATTAGGATATGGAATAATCGGCTTTTTGGATGACTACATAAAAGTGAGGTATAAAAGATCGCTGGGTCTTACCGCCAGGCAAAAGCTTTTAGGTCAATTTGCATTAGCTATTTTGTTTGCGTATTTTTCGAAGAATATAGTTGGCACTGATGTAATAGTTCCATTTTTGAAGCGAGAAATTGACTTAGGCTACTTTTACATACCGTTTATAATGTTTGTAGTTGTTGGAACTGTAAATAGTGTTAATCTAACGGATGGATTGGATGGGCTTGCATCAGGAGTATCCTTTATGGTTACCGCTTTTTTTACCTTAATAGGTTTTTTTATGAACAATTCATCGTTAACTATGTTTGGTGCAGCAATTACTGGTGCACTTCTTGGATTTTTGAAGTTTAATAGATACCCTGCTGAAGTGTTTATGGGAGATACAGGTTCACTTGCAATTGGTGGAGCTGTAGCGGCTTTGGCAACAATGACTAAATTGCCTGTTATTTTAGTAGTGGTGGGAATTGTCTATGTCGCTGAAGCATTGTCGGTCATAATGCAGGTTGTATCCTTTAGACTTACAGGTAAAAGGATATTTAAAATGAGCCCTCTCCATCATCATTTTGAGCTTTCTGGTTGGTCAGAGACTAAAGTCGTGTTTTTATTTTGGATGGTAACTTTGATAGCAGTGTTTGTGTCATTTTATGGAATAAGTTAAATATATCTTAAAAATCAGAATGAAAAATTTTTTTATGATTCAGGAGGAAAAAATGGACTTTTGTGGTAAAAAAGTTGTTGTAGCAGGATTTGGGTTAAGTGGCAAAGCTCTGTGTAAGGTCTTATTGATGTTAAATGCTAAAATATTTGTGTTTGATTCAGAAAATGAAGATAAGTTTGGTGATGATTTAAAAGAGTTTAAAGAAAAAGGTGTGACATTTTGCTTTAAAAAAGTTACAGACGAACTTTTAAATGGCACAGAAATGGTTGTCGTCAGTCCTGGGATTTCTATGGATTCTGATATAGTCGTATTGTCAAAATCAAAGGGTATTGATGTAATAGGTGAGGTGGAGTTTGCTTATAGGTTGTCAAAAGCGCCTATATACGCTATAACTGGTACAAATGGAAAGACTACTACAACATCGCTGCTTGGTGAAATATTTAAAGCGTCAGGTGTAAAGACATATGTTGCAGGAAACATAGGATATCCTCTTGTTGAAGCAGCAATAAATGCTAATGCGGAGGATGTCATTGTAGCGGAAATAAGCAGTTTTCAATTGGAAACAATAAAGGAGTTTAAACCTGTAATAAGCGCAATAATAAATATAACCCCGGATCATTTGAATAGACACAAGACATTGGAAAACTACATTGAAATCAAAGGGCGGATTTTTGAAAATCAAACTGCTGATCAATTCACTGTCTTAAATTATGATGATAAAAATATTTCTTCTTTATTTAAAAAAGCCAAGTGCAATGTTTTTCCATTTAGCAGAAATAGAGCTTTAGAGTACGGTACGTATCTTGAAAATGGAAAAATCATAATCTCTGCAAATGGAGAAAAAAGTACGATAATAGACATTGAAGACATATATATTCCAGGAAATCACAATGTAGAAAATGCCATGGTAGCATCTACAATGGCTTATTTGGCAGGAATTGATATTAAGGTCATAAGTGAAACATTGAGGACATTTAAAGGCGTTGAGCATAGGATTGAATTTGTAAGAAACGTAAATGGAGTCAAATATTACAATGACTCAAAAGGTACAAATCCAGATGCGGCAATAAAAGCTATTGAAGCCATGAAAGGCCCTATCATATTGATTGCCGGTGGATATGACAAAGGTGTAAGTTTTGATGAATTTACTGCTTCTTTTAAAGGTCGCGTAAAAAAATTGATTCTGCTTGGCGAGACAAAAGATTTAATCTATAAATCTGCTATAAAAGAAGGGTATTCAGAAGATGATGTTATATTTGTAGAAAGCATAGATGATGCTGTTTATGCTGCTTATAATGCGGCTAAACCTGGTGACAATGTGCTTTTATCGCCTGCTTGTGCAAGTTGGGATATGTTTAGAAATTATGAAGAGAGAGGCAGACTCTTTAAAGATGCAGTAAATTCTTTGAGGGGGTAGGCTCAGTGAATCGAAAGTATCCCGTTGATTACAATATACTTATATCTGTATTGGTTCTTGTGTCCATAGGTGTTGTGATGGTATTTAGCGCAAGCTCTGCAAATGCGTATTACCAGTACCATGATTCATTCTATTTTTTGAAGCGTCAGCTTTTGTGGGCAATTATCGGCTTCTTTGCTATGACATTTATGATGAATTTTGATTATCATAAATTGAAGAAGCTGTCAAATGGGTTGTTGATATTGTCCATAATTTTACTTATAGTGGTATTGCTTCCAGGAATAGGAAGTACAAGGTACAATTCTACCAGATGGATTGAAATAGGCGGATTCACTCTGCAGCCGTCAGAAATAGCTAAATACGCCATAATACTGTTTTTTGCAAAATATTTTGATAATAACCCTAATTATGCAAAAAGCTTTAAAAAGGGAGTCCTTCCTGTACTATTGATTGCCGGAATATTCTTTTTACTCATTATGAAGCAGCCAAATTTCAGCACTGCTGGTACAATATTTATCATTTCCATAATAATTTTATTTGTGGCGGGTGCAAAATTATCATTTATGGCGACGTTGTTTGGAGTTGGTGGCTCTGCAGCTATTATCGTTGTGACCAGCATAAAGTACATAAGGCAAAGGGTGTTTACTTTTTTAAATCCTTGGCAGGACATAAAAGGGCATGGCTATCAAATTGTACAGTCGTTGTATGCTTTAGGTTCAGGTGGGCTTTTTGGAGTCGGTTTAGGCAGAAGTCGTCAGAAGTTTATGTATCTGCCAATGCCACAAAACGACTTTATTTTTTCAATAATCGGTGAAGAGCTTGGCCTTATTGGAACAGCTTCTATACTGCTGCTTTTTCTGTATCTTATAATAAGAGGCCTTAGAGTTGCGGCAAAAGCTCCGGATGTATTTGGATGCCTTATCGCTACAGGTATTGTAGGTGTGATCGGCGTTCAAACTTTGATAAATGTTGCAGTTGTAACTTCATCAATGCCAGCTACTGGTGTGTCTTTGCCATTTATCAGTTATGGTGGGACATCTACAGTCTTTATGATGGCTGCAATGGGCATATTATTGAATATATCAAGGTACGCAAACATGGATAGGAGTTGATGAAATGAGGTACTTATTGACAGGTGGCGGTACAGGTGGTCATATATATCCGGCAGTGGCGATTGCAAATGAAATCATGCGAAACGAAAAAGATGCAGAGATATTATTTGTTGGAACAGAAAATGGACTTGAAAAAGAGTTGGTGCCAAAGTCAGGTTATACCCTTAAAACGATAAGGGTAAAAGGATTTAAGCGAAAATTATCAGTTGATACGATAAAGACTATTAAGATAGCTTTCGATGGTTTGATAGATGCAAAAAAAATAATAAATGATTATAGACCAGATGTAGTAATTGGAACAGGGGGATATGTGTGTGGTCCTGTAGTCATGACAGCAGCCATTATGAAGATACCAACGCTTATTCATGAGCAAAATGCTTATCCGGGACTTACAAATAGGATACTTTCAAGGTTTGTGGATATTGTGGCCGTTGCATTTGATGAGTCAAAAAAGTACTTTCGAAATAAAGGCAAAATCTTTGTGACAGGTAATCCCGTTAGAATGGAGATTTTGAATGGAGATAGAAAAAAGGCATTGAGAAAATGGGGCTTAGATGAGACGAAAAAAGTAGTGGTTTCTGTAGGAGGTAGCAGAGGGGCTGCCAAAATTAATGAATACATGGTTGAAGTGATAAAAAAGGCGAGAGAAGAATTTCAGGTTCTCATGATAACAGGAAAAAATCAGTATGACAGTGTAATAAAAATGATCAAAGATTACGATATAAGATTAGGAGAAAATATTAAGATAATTCCGTATTGTTATGAAATGGGTGATATCTATTCAATTGCAGATGTAATGGTGTGTAGATCAGGTGCAATCACACTTGCAGAATTGTTAGCCACATCAACTGCATCGATTTTGATTCCGTCTCCAAATGTTACTCACAATCATCAAGAGTACAATGCAAGAGTTCTTGAAAAAAATGGTGCAGCTTTGGTGATTCTTGAAAAAGACTTAAATGGAGATGTTTTGCATAAAAAGATATTATCTATCGTAAATGACTCCAGTAAGCTTAAAACCATGAAAGCTAATGCAAAAAAGTTATCAAAGATAGATGCTGCCAATGAAATTTATAGGCTTGTTTGTAAGCTAAAATAGGCGATGTAACCTCCTGAAGCATAAGCGCATATTATGAATTGTACAGCTTAACAGGAGGTGATAGAATGGGATGAAATATGTCATTAAAGGAGGAAATAGATTAAAAGGTGAGGTACGGATAAACGGTGCGAAAAATTCTGTATTGCCGATACTTGCTGCAACACTATTAAACAAGGGTGTAAGTATTTTACATTCTTGTCCAAGATTAAAAGATGTTTATTCTATGATAGAAATATTAAGACACTTAGGCTGTACAGTAGAATTTGATGGGTCAGACATTATAGTAGATTCCAGTGGTATCATTGATTACCACATTCCAGACAGATTAATGAGAGCAATGAGATCATCCATTTTTTTGATGGGAGCATTGGTGGCAAGAAATAATGTTGCTCAGATCAGCTTTCCAGGAGGATGTGACATAGGGCATAGACCTATTGACTTGCACCTAAAAAGTTTAAAAAAGCTTGGCATATCAATAGATGAATCGTATGGATTTATCAATTGTGAAAGCAAGTCAATTTGCGGCAATGAAATACATCTTGATATACCCAGCGTTGGTGCAACTGAAAATATAATGTTAGCTGCATCCATGGCTGATGGAACTACAGTTATAGGAAATGCTGCAAAAGAGCCGGAGATAGAGGATCTACAAAATTTTCTAAATTCGATGGGTGCCAAGATTTCAGGTGCAGGTACAAATACTATTGTGATACGAGGCGTAAAAGAATTGCATGATACGGAATACACAATAATACCTGATAGGATAGTTGCAGGGACTTATCTTATTGCATCAGCTATTACAAAAGGAGAGGTAGTTCTTAAAAATGTGATTAAAAGACACGTAGATTCTCTTTTGTCAAAGCTAAATGAATGTGGTTTTAAAATATCACATGGCAATGACTTTATAAAACTTAATTCTACCGGTAGAGCCAAGGCAGTTGACATGATAATAACTCTCCCATATCCTGGTTTTCCAACGGATCTTCAGGCACAAATGGTTTCACTTTTAGCTACTGCGGATGGGACATCTATAATTACGGAGACTATTTTTGACAATAGGTTTAAATATACAGAGGAATTAGTAAGAATGGGTGCAGATATTAAAGTAGATGGGCGAATTGCGGTAGTGAAAGGAGTTGACAAGCTTACGGGAACAAATGTCGTTGCAAAAGATTTAAGAGGTGGTGCAGCACTGGTCTTAGCCGGATTAGGTGCTATTGGCACTACAATTGTAGAAGACATAGAACATATTGATAGAGGATATGAAGATTTTAGCGAAAATTTAAAAAATCTTGGTGCTGACATAGAAAGGACTATGTAAAACAGCCAATGCTGTTTTACATCATCTAAAATTTGTACAAGCATATGATAGAGGCGATGTATATGATGGAAGAAAGGCAGTATAAAAAGAAAAAGAGGTTTAGCGTTTTTATCGTATTTTTGTTTATTTTTGCAATTATACTTTATATAATTTTATTTAAAACATCATTATTTGATGTAAAAAACATATATGTCTATGGGACAAGATCAGTAGATAAGAGCGATGTCATAAGGTTGTCGGGGATAGAGATAGGTAGCAATACTCTGAAAATAAATAAATCAGCCGTCATTAAATCCATTATGAAGGATCCATACATTAAAGATGCGTCTATTAACATAATTTATCCTTCTAAAGTCGAAATAAAAATAGATGAAAGGGTATTGGCGGCTCAAATAAGCTATAAAGACAAATTTCTATATGTAGATACCGACTGTGTCGCAGTTCAGTTAGGTGATTACAACAATAAATTGCCAATATTAAAGGGAATCTACGTTGGAAAATTTGAGATAGGAAGCAAAATCAACAATTTAAGTAATAATAAGGACATAGCAAAACTATTGCCGTTAATATATAATAAGAATATATACAATAGTATAATTGTTAATGGTTCAAAGATTACATTAAAGACGGATTCAGGAATAGATGTAGTGTTGGAGAATGTTGATGACATAAGCTATTCATTAAATTTTTCTGAAAAGATATTGAACGATTTAGAGAAAAAAGGCTATAACAGCGGAAATATTCTTATAGTAAGCAATGGGAATCCAATTTATACGCCATAAGAAATGGAGGAAGTGCAGTGAAAAAGAGCTTTTTTGTTTCTATTGCTTTTGTATGTGTCGTTCTTGGAATAATGATATCAACACAGTTTAGAAATGTGAAAAACAGTGATAGCTTGACTGTGCAAAGAGCAGAGGAACTTACAAGTAAATTAAATCAAGTTCAGAAAGAGAGAGATGAGTTGAAAAAACAAATAAATGATTTAGAAGCGAAAATATCAAATTATGAAAATTCTGCAGCTAAGTCAAGCACAGTAACAAAATCTCTTAAAGATGACCTTGACAAATATAAAGAATTAGCGGGGCTTTCTGATGTTGAAGGACCTGGCATCATAGTTACAATAAATGACGGCAGTACACAACTTCAGCCCGGTGCTGATCAGAATGCTTTTTTAGTTCACGATGAAGACCTTCTAAATATAGTTAATGAGCTTAGAGCAGCGGGAGCTGAAGCGATATCAATAAATGACCAAAGACTTGTTGCGACATCTGAGATACGAATGATAGGTAATACTATCGATATTAATTCAGTCAGATTTACGCCTCCATATGTGGTGAAAGCCATTGGAAATCCAGATACATTGGAAGCTGCATTGCGACTTAAAGGTGGAATTATCGATACATTGTCAAACTGGGGAATTCAGGTTAACATTAAGCGTTCTGACAAAATATTAGTCAAAAAATATGACGGTGTTTTAACGTATAAATATGCGAAACCTTATGAAGGAGGGAATAATTGATGGCTTTAATTATCATTTTAAGTTTAGCTTTAGGACTTGCAATCGGCTTTTTCTTGCCAATTAATTTGCCTCCTGCATATACTTCATATCTTTCTGTTGCCATACTGGCTGCACTAGATTCTGTTTTTGGAGGAATTCGTGCCAGCCTTGAAAATAAATTCAATAATGCTATTTTCATTTCAGGCTTTTTTGGAAATGCTATATTGGCTGCAGTTTTAGCCTATATAGGTGATGTGTTAGGAGTTCCGATTTATTTGGCTGCGATTTTTGCTTTTGGCAGCAGATTGTTTACAAATTTTGCTTATATTCGGAGATACATTTTAAATAATTTTTCTAAAAAACAATAAGCTCCGAGGGGAGGAAAATTAATTGAATGAAATTATAACAGGTATTGATATTGGGACATCAAAAGTATGTACTATAATTGGCCAATGTGACAAAAATGGAGAGCTGAGGATAATTGGCATTGGAATGTATCCATGCAATGGCATGAAAAAAGGAGTCGTTGTTGATATAGAGACAACTGCTTTTTCTATTAAAAAATCTGTCGAACAGGCTGAAAGAATGGCGAATCAAAAGGTTACATCGGTTTATATTAAAATTCCCGGCGGTCTTACTGAAATATACAGAAATAGAGGCCTTGTAGCTGTAACAAGGGATGATAAAGAGATAACAGCACAAGATGTGGAAAGAGTGCTGCAAGCTGCTAAAATAATGGCTTTGCCATCTGATAAACAGATAATTGAGCTTATCCCTATTGAATACATAGTAGATGGTTATGGAGAAATTAAAGACCCTGTAGGTATGGCAGGGATAAGGTTGGAAGTTGACGCGGCGATTGTAACAGGTAGCTTGACAGCAGTACAGAATATGGAAAAATGTGTTAAAAAGGCTGGTTACACCATGTCGGGAATCATCGTAGAGCCATTAGCTACAGCAGAAGCAATATTGACTAAAGATGAGAGAGAACTGGGCGCAGCACTTATCGACATAGGTGCTGGTGTAACAGATATAGCAGTCTTTAAGTCTGGAAATTTAATATATACAGGCATGATACCTGTTGGCGGAAATCACATAACCAACGATTTGTCAATCGGGTTAAAGATTTCTTTTGAAGAAGCCGAAATTATAAAGAAGAAGTATGGTTCTGTGGTGAAGGTAGAGAATGATGATACAGTAAAAATAGCAAATATAGCAAATCATAGTTCTCAAGATACCAGACTTAATGATATAATAGATATTATAGAAGCGAGAGTAAATGAAATTTTGACGATGGTGTACGATGAAATGAGAGGTTCTAACGTTTTAGACCAGATTTCAACAAATATTGTAATAACAGGAGGCGGAATATCTTTTATAAAAGGCAGTCTTGATTTAGCAGAGAGTATTTTGGGTAAAAATGTAAGATTGGGTTTGCCTAATGCTATTGGAGTTTCTACGCCTGTATATTCAACTGCAGTAGGAATCGTCAAATATGTTTTTGCAAACCGAAAGTATCTATATAAAAAGCAAGTTGAGGTTCCGAAAGAAAGGGATCAAAAGAAAAGTGGGGTATTGTCAAAAATAAAAGACTGGTTTAATGATTTTTGGATATGATATGAGGAGGGTCTTATATGATAGGTATTGAAACAGATATGGAGCAGTTTGCAAATATTAAAGTTATTGGCGTCGGTGGTGGCGGTGGGAATGCTGTAAACAGGATGATTGAGGCAGGACTTAAAGGTGTGGAGTTCATTGCAATCAATACGGACAAGCAAGCACTTTACATGTCAAAAGCTGAGACAAAAATACAGATTGGCGACAAACTGACAAAAGGCCTTGGGGCAGGTGCAAATCCTGAAATTGGCAAAAAAGCAGCGGAAGAGACAAAAGATGAGATTGAAAAGATTATAAGCGGCGCTGATATGGTGTTCATTACTGCAGGTATGGGTGGTGGCACAGGTACAGGCGCTGCTCCTGTAGTAGCTGAGATAACTAAACAATTAGGTATTTTGACTGTTGGAGTTGTCACAAAGCCGTTTACTTTTGAAGGGAAAAAAAGAATGACACACGCTGAAATGGGAATAAGTGAATTAAAAAAACACGTAGACGCACTTGTCACGATTCCAAATGATAGGCTGTTGCAGGTGGCAGAGAAGAAGACATCAATGTTAGATGCGTTTAAAATTGCAGATGATGTCTTAAGGCAAGGTGTTCAAGGTATTTCTGACTTAATTGCTGTCCCGGGTCTTGTCAATGTTGATTTTGCTGATGTAAAGACCATCATGATGGAAACAGGTCTTGCACACATGGGTATAGGAATAGCATCTGGTGAAAATAAAGCCACCGAAGCAGCAAAGCAAGCGGTTCAAAGTCCACTTTTGGAGACGTCGATAGAAGGTGCAAGAGGGATATTGTTAAATATAGCCGGTGGAACTAACTTAAGCATATTTGAGGTTAACGAAGCAGCCAATTACATATATGAAACAGCGGATCCCGATGCAAATATCATATTTGGAGCAGTCATTGATGAAAGTTTAGAGGATCAGATTAGGATCACAGTGATTGCAACAGGGTTTGAAAAGAGATTTGAATCTGAAAAGAAACCAAAAATAGAAAAAGAACTTATAAAACAAAGCGATGTTAAAGACATAAATGAGGTTATAAAGTTTGACAACGACGACCTCGACATTCCTACTTTCCTAAGAAGAGGTAGAAAGTAAAAATAGAAACACCTTAATTAATGTTTTAATTAGGGTGTTTTTTTAATGCCTTTTTAACTACATTAATTAACATTAATGTATAAAATTCTTTAAAAAAATATTGATAACAGAGAAAATTTGATGCCAAATTATAACAATTTTATCGATATTTTTTTATTATAATAGGAATAAAGGGTTGCGGAATGAATATACATAGTTTAGGTAGTTTTTAAAGTTATTTGGAGTGATAGGAGTGTACGCCGATGTAATTTTTATCGAAAACTTGATCATAAATTATATAATTTTATATTTGACTAAGCGATTTTCCAGATCAAATACTAATAATGCAAAGTTAATTTTCTCGTCCGCTTTAGGCGCTTTGTATGTAATTCTAATATTTTTTTCTTTGCCTAATATAATTTATTCACTTACATTTAAAATAATAATATCTATTTTAATGGTGGCAATTGCATTTGGATTTAACAGATTTTATGAATTTATAAGAGTTTTAAGCATTTTTTATTTGGTTTCATTTATAATAGGTGGGACAGCTTTTGCATTGATTTACGTCGTGAATATAGGCATTAGACAGATCATAATAGCAGCACTATTTTTCGCAATACTTTTAACTTATATTGGTTGGGGGTACATATCAAAAAAGAATATAGAAAGCAATATTTTGTATAAGCTGCATATAGATATGGATAATAAAGGGAGAGATGTAAGGGCGATATTAGATACAGGCAATACGTTGCATGATCCTATTTCTAATTATCCTGTTGCAATAGTAGAATATGAAGCTGTAAAAGAATTGTTGCCAGAAAAATTAAAAAATGTGTTTGATTCTATGGGAAATGAATCTATATTTGAAATGACTAAAGTAGTAGATGATGATAAATGGCTTAAAAGGTTGAGATTAGTGCCTTTTAATTCTATTGGAAACGACAGCGGGATTTTGATAGGATTTATACCTGACAATTTGGTGGTTGAGGGATATAGAAAATCGCAAAAAAATGCGATTGTAGGAATATATTTTAAAAAGTTAAATGAGACTTCAGATTATGAAGCACTTATAGGTACAGAATTGCTAAATTGATGGAGGGATGATGCGGTGGATATTAAGACAAAAGTGAAAGTAACTATTCAGTTGGCAATACTAAAAGTATTGACAAAACTGAAAATTCGAGACTCGATCTTTTATGTTGGTGGCAGTGAGGCTTTGCCTCCTCCTCTTTCGGCAGAAGAAGAAATGTTTTTGATAACGAAAATGGAATCAGGTGATAATGAAGCTAAGTCAATGTTAATCGAGAGGAATTTGCGACTTGTAGTTTATATTGCAAAAAAATTTGAGAATACTGGAGTAGGCATAGAAGATCTTATTTCTATAGGAACCATTGGGCTTATTAAATCAATAAATACGTTCAATCCGCGCAAAAAGATAAAGCTGGCTACTTATGCATCAAGATGCATAGAAAATGAGATACTCATGTATTTAAGGAGGAATAGCAAGACCAGAATGGAGGTTTCGTTTGATGAACCACTGAATATTGATTGGGATGGGAATGAGCTTCTTCTTTCAGATATTTTAGGTACAGACAATGAGCTGGTGTATAAAATCATTGAGGACGAAGTTGACAAACAGTTGTTGACAAATGCATTAAAAAAGCTATCTGATAGAGAAAAACGAATTATAGGATTGAGGTTTGGACTTAGCGGTGGAACAGAAATGACTCAAAAGGAAGTAGCTGACTTATTAGGCATATCGCAGTCCTACATTTCAAGATTAGAAAAAAGGATATTAAAAAGACTCAAAAAAGAAATAAATAGATTAGTTTAAAATTGAATAAAATTTGCTCCGCAGGTAATACTTAAAATTAACCAATACATTTGGAGGATGGGCATATGAATAATAAAGTTGAGATCTGCGGAGTAAATACTTCTAAGTTACCTGTGTTAAAAGGAGCTAAGCAAAAGGAACTTCTTTTAAGAATGAAAAATGGCGATAAAAGCGCCAGAGAAGAATTCATAAATGGAAATTTAAGACTTGTATTGAGCGTTATACAAAGATTTAACAATCGCGGTGAGTATGTAGATGATTTGTTTCAAGTTGGCTGTATAGGCTTGATTAAGGCGATAGATAATTTTGATTTAAATCAGAACGTGAAATTTTCAACGTATGCGGTGCCAATGATTATTGGAGAGATCAGACGGTATTTAAGAGATAACAATTCTATTAGGGTTAGCAGATCATTACGAGATGTGGCATATAAGGCTTTGCAAGTAAGAGATAAACTTGTCAATGAAAATTCGAAAGAACCTACTGTTGGCGATATAGCGAAAGAATTAAACATGCCGAGAGAAGAAGTTGTTTTTGCTCTTGATGCTATACAAGATCCTGTATCACTTTTTGAACCAATATACCATGATGGCGGAGATGCAATATACGTGATGGACCAGATTGGCGATGAAAAAAACGTAGATGAAGTATGGTTGGAACAAATAGCATTAAAGGAGGCAATAAAGAAATTAAATGACAGAGAAAAGATGATATTGACGATGCGCTTCTTTGAAGGAAAAACTCAAATGGAGGTTGCGAAAGAGATTGGTATATCACAAGCTCAAGTGTCAAGACTTGAAAAATCAGCATTATCCCACATGAGAAAATATATATGACTTGCCTTATGGCAAGTTTTTCTATTGTAATTTGATAAAAATAACTGCATATATTTTTAGTATAAAGATTTTAAGGGGGAATCGGAATGTTTAAAACATCAGATTTAAGAGACAAAGACGTAATTGATGTAAAAACCGGCAAAAGGCTTGGAAATATAATTGACATAGAAGTAAACTTGGAGGAAGGCAAAGTAGACGGATTTATAATACCAGCCGAGACAAAAGGATTTAGACTTTTTGCAAAGGATCAGGACTTGTACATACCATGGCAATCTGTAAAAAAAATAGGAGAAGATGTTATACTAATTGATATTAATGAAGATGTAACACAAGTTTGACTATTTACATCAATTTTATTATAATTTTATTAGCAATTGTCGATGAAGAAAGTTTTTTGATCGGTTGTGACGAAAGGAATGATAATGTTTGAAATGTCCTTTTTGCGGTTATTTAGATTCTAAAGTGATTGATTCTCGACCTACCGATGATTCTACTTCAATAAGAAGAAGGCGAGAATGTATAAATTGCGGCAAAAGGTTTACTACTTATGAAAAAGTCGAGCAAGTTCCTATTCTGGTAATAAAGAAAGATTTAAGCAGAGAGTCTTATGACAGGGATAAAATACTAAGAGGCATGATAAAAGCTTGTGAAAAAAGGCCTGTTCCTATTCAAAAATTAGAAGAGCTAACGGATGAAATAGAAAGAGATATTTACAATTCTTATGAAAAGGAAATCACATCTGCTAAAATTGGAGAGATGGTGATGGAAAAGCTTAAAAATGTTGACGAAGTGGCGTATGTAAGATTTGCATCTGTTTACAGACAATTTAAAGACATAAACACTTTTATGGACGAGCTAAAAAAATTGCTGAATGATACCGAGGAGAAGAAATGAAGCTCTAATTTTGTACATGATGTACTTAGGAGGTGCAATTTTGGCACATACAATTCTTGTTATTGAAGATGAAGCCCATATTTTAGAGTTGCTAAGGTACAATTTAGAAGCACAAGGATATAATGTTGTTTTAACAGATAATGGCAAAGATGGCCTTGAAAAATGCAAAGAGACAAACCCCGATCTGGTTCTTTTAGATTTGATGCTTCCCGATATAGATGGCATAGATGTATGTAAAAAGTTAAAATCAGATGAACATCTTAAAAACATCCCTATAATTATGCTGACTGCAAAGAGCGAAGAAGTAGATAAGATATTAGGATTGGAACTTGGGGCAGATGACTACATTACAAAACCTTTCAGCATAAGAGAGCTGTTGGCAAGGATTAAAGTAGTGCTAAGAAGATCCAAAAATGAGTCTGAAGATAATGAGATCATCAAGTTTGGAGATATCACGATAGATACTGAAAAACATTTGGTTTATAAAGGCAATGAATTGCTTGATCTCACTTTAAAAGAGTTTGAGCTTTTAAAACTTTTATCAAAAAATCGAGGCAAAGTTTTGACTCGAGATTATTTGTTGGACAAGGTATGGGGATATGAATACGCTGGCGAAACAAGAACTGTGGATGTCCACATACGACATTTGAGAAAAAAGATAGAAGATGATGATAAACTTCCAGTATACATTGAAACAGTACGTGGGATTGGGTACAAATTAAAGGATATAGGTGAAAGTGATGTTTAAAAAACTGTACTACAGCTATTTTATCATAAGTTTTTTAGGCATCTTGGCAACATCATTTTTTTTTATTGGGAAAGTGTCAATGATAAGGCTTATAATCGGGATACTTTTTGGGCTGATTGTCAGCAATTTTTTTGGTTACAGGTTAATAAAAGGCATTGTTCAGCCTATAAATGAGATTACCGATGTTGCTAAAGAGATAACGAAAGGCAATTATGAGCACAGAATTGAGATAAAATCAATCGATGAGATTGGTCAATTATCGTTTGCCATAAATACTATGTCGGACAAGCTTCAAGAAACAATTGACGAGTTGTACGATAGAAATGCAAAGTTGGAAGCTATTTTAAAAAGTTTAGTAAATGGCGTCGTAGCTTTTGATGAAAATGAGAGAATTTTGCTTATAAACGATTCAGCTCGAACAATGCTTGGCATCAAGGACAATTATGCAGTTGGAAAACACATATTGGATGTTGTTAGAAATTCCAAATTTCACGATGTTTTGGAAAAAATTATAAAAGACAAGGGATATAATATAGATAACTTTGAGATTGACACATTTAACAAACATCTAAAAATATACTCCAGTCCAATCGTTCATCAAGTCACGCATAAAAAATTAGGGTTTGTTGTCATAATAAATGATATAACGGAAATCAGAAAGTTAGAAAAAATCAGAAGCGATTTTGTGGCAAATGTATCACATGAGTTAAGGACGCCACTTACTTCTATAAGAGGTTTTATTGAGACATTGAGGGAAGGTGCAATTGATAATATTGAGCGAAGGGACAGGTTTTTAGAGATCATCGAGTTTGAAGCTGAAAGACTTACGAGGCTAATAAATGATATTTTGACGCTTTCTGAGATAGAAAATTTGAAGGAAGGTTTTGTAAAAGAGGATATTGTAATTGATGAAGAAATCAATGAAATTTTTTACATCATGGAAAAGACTGCTGAAGATAAAAATATAAAGCTTATAAAAGATTTAAACTGCAAAGATGTTGTGATTAAGATCAGTAAGGATAGACTTAGACAGATGATCATCAATCTTGTTGACAATGGAATAAAGTATACTCCTGAAGGTGGATATGTGAAAGTCACTACAACTGATATGGAAAACAATATCGTAATAGAAGTAGAAGACAGTGGTATAGGCATATCAAAGGAGAATATACCAAGGCTCTTTGAGAGGTTTTATCGGGTTGATAAGGGAAGATCGAGAAAATTGGGCGGTACTGGACTTGGCCTTGCAATAGTAAAACACATTGTAGAATCAATGAAAGGCAGTATCACTGTTGAAAGTGAAGTCGGCAAAGGCACAAAATTTGCTATTGTTTTACCTAAAGATCAAAAATAGTACATGATTTTACATGATTTTAACACAGGCTTAATACAGGCTTTACAATAGACTGCTATACTGAAATTGTAAAAAAAATACGGAGGTGCAATTATGTCAAAGAGCAAAATAGCAAAAGTTTTGTTGTCTGTATTGATGGTTTTAAGCGTGTTTTTGTTTTCTGCATGTGGTCCAAATACTAATAATTCTGGATCATCTAATCAATCTAATAGCAGTCAAACCAGCAGTCAAGATATTTCTGGCACTGCAACAGCAGTCGGTTCTACTGCTTTACAGCCTTTAGTAGAGCAAGCAGCAACATTATTCAATCAAAAATATCCTAATGCCACTATTAATGTACAAGGCGGTGGAAGTGGTACTGGTTTGACACAGGTAGCGCAAGGTGCAGCGGACATAGGTGATTCAGACATATATGCAGAAGAAAAATCAGGTATTGATACAAAATCATTAGTAGACCACAAAGTAGCGGTTGTAGGTTTCGCGGTTATTGTTAATAAGGATGTCACGGTAGATAATCTGACGCAGCAGCAATTGGTTGATATCTTTACAGGTAAGATAAAGAATTGGAAAGAAGTTGGAGGACAGGACGAACCTATTGTTGTAGTAAATAGACCTACAAGTTCAGGCACAAGAGCTACCTTTAAAAAGATAGTATTAGGTGGAAAAGATGAAGTTCAGGGGGAAGCATTGACAGAAGATTCAAATGGAACGGTGAAGAAGACAGTCGCTGAAAAGAAAGGTGCAATAAGCTATGTTGGTTTTGCTTACGTAGATGACACTGTGAAGACGCTGAAATACAATGGTGTCGCACCAACAAAAGAAAATGTCATAAATGGCACCTATCCAATAGCATCATATGAGCACATGTACACTAAAGGTGAGCCTAAAGGCGTAGTCAAAGCGTTCTTGGATTTTATGATGTCAGATGAAATTCAAAAACAAGTTGCCGAAAAGCTTGGCTTTATAAACATAAATGACATGAAAGTAACTTTAAAGTAAAAATGATGATAAGTGTTATTAAGGAGGAGCTAGTTTATTACTAGCTCTAATTTTAATAAAGTTTATTAGAAACTTAACATAAAATTAACATGAATTTTACACTAACTTAATGAATAAATTATTGTACTTTGCTACTATTATAATTAAAGTATTGTCGAAAATTCATATCAGGAGGTAAAAAATGTCTGAAAAGTATGACAAAAGACGAAAGGTTTTTGACAAGATTGGAAAAACGTATGCTTTTATTTGTGCTTTTTTATTGATAGTCATCACTGTTTCTATTTTTTACTTTGTTGCAACAAAAGGGCTTTCAACGTTTATTGTTGATAAACGTTCTGTAAGCGAATTTCTTTTTGGAACCACATGGAAACCTGATAGACCTAATACTCAAGGAGGGCCTGCTGTAGGTTCACTTCAGTTCATACTGGGCTCTGTATTTGTTTCAGTTTTTGCCATTTTGATAAGTACACCTCTTAGCATATCAGCAGCTATCTTTATGGTTGAAATAGCAAAAAAACTCGGAAGAAACTTATTGCAACCCGCGATGGAGATATTCGTTGGCATCCCTTCTGTCGTATACGGTTGGATTGGACTTACCGTTTTAGTTCCCTTCATAAGTAAGCACATTGGCGGGTTAGGTTTTAGCCTGCTGGCAGGCATATTAGTATTGACGATAATGGTGCTTCCGACGATAACAAGCGTCAGTACGGATGCTATTAAGTCATTGCCTTGGGAGATACGGGAAGCTTCTTATGCACTTGGTGCCACGAGATGGCAGACGATTAGAAGGGTAATATTGCCTGCTGCAAAGTCAGGCATACTTACAGCAGTTGTATTAGGATTAGCTCGTGCTTTTGGCGAGGCTTTGGCAGTTCAAATGGTTATCGGAAACAGCCCAGCGATTCCTTTGTCGTTCTTGCAGCCTATGTCCACGATTACATCTATTATCACTATGGATATGGCAAATACGGTGACAGGTTCAACTTGGAATAATGCTCTTTGGTCCTTGGCATTATTGTTGCTGCTAATATCGTTTGGATTTATTCTCATAATAAGGCTTGTTGGCAGGAGGAGCATGTACAAATGAAATCAAAATTTTACGATAAGCTGGCTACTATATATTTTTACGTTGTGGCAGGAGTCATAGTGCTTTTTCTTTTATCTCTTATAAGTTATATATTGTATCAAGGTAGAAGTGAATTAAATTTGCATTTTATATTGACACCTCCAAAATTCATGGAGAAAGGTGGAGGTATAGCTCCACAGATTTTTAATTCATTGTTGCTTTTAGTGATAACGCTCATTATTTCAGTTCCAATTGGAGTTGGTGCAGGACTTTACATGGCGGAGTATTCAAGACCCAGCAAAATAACTGAGTTAATTAGATTGTCAACAGAAACGTTGTCGTCATTGCCATCGATTGTGGTAGGATTATTTGGCCTTTTAATTTTTGTGAATATGCTTCATTGGGGGTATTCCTTGATGTCAGGTGCATTGGCCCTTACTGTATTAAATTTGCCTGTTATGGCCAGAGTCAGTGAGGACGCCATAAAAAGCGTTTCATCTTCATTAAAGGAAGCAAGTTTTGCATTAGGTGCTACTAAGTGGCAAACGATAGTAAAAGTGCTTATTCCATCTGCTTTGCCAGGACTTGTGACAGGCATAATACTTACTTCTGGTAGGATTTTTGGAGAAGCTGCTGCACTTTTATACACGGCTGGTATGAGTACACCTATGCTTAATTTTAAAGTTTTAAACCCTTTAGTGCCAGGTTCTCCATTTTATCCATTTAGAGCTGCTGAGACTTTGGCTGTATATATTTGGAAAGTCAACAGTGAAGGGCTTGCACCAGATGCCAGGCAAATTGCTGATGGTTCAGCGGCAGTTCTTCTCATAATAGTGTTGGTGTTTAACATTTTAGCCCGTTGGCTTGGTAATGTTTTATATAAAAAGATGACAGGCGGAAAATAATGCAATATAATTATTATAGAAAGGGGAAACCTTTTTCATGAAAAAAATTGAAGTAAGGGATCTTGATTTGTTTTATGGTCAGATGCAGGCGCTTAAAAAGATAAATATCGATGTAGAAGAAAACAGCGTTATGGCTTTGATTGGTCCATCTGGCTGTGGAAAGTCTACTTTTTTAAGGACATTGAACAGGATGAATGACCTTATAGATGGTGTGACTATTAAAGGAACTGTCATGATAGACAATCAAAATATATACAAAGATGTTGATGCGATAGAGCTTAGAAAAAGGGTAGGGATGGTGTTTCAGAAGCCAAATCCTTTTCCAATGACCATATACGATAATATCGCATATGGTCCGCGAATACACGGACAGAAAAATAAGAAAATATTAAATGAGATAGTTGAAAAAAGTTTAAAAGATGCAGCCCTTTGGGATGAAGTAAAGGATAGGCTTAATGATTCTGCATTAGGCTTATCAGGTGGTCAGCAGCAGAGATTGTGCATAGCAAGGACATTAGCTATTGAGCCAGAGATAATATTGATGGATGAGCCAACATCTGCTCTCGATCCGATTTCAACCATGAAGATAGAAGAATTAATCGACCAATTGAAGAATAAATATACTATAGTTATAGTGACACACAATATGCAGCAGGCTGGAAGGGTATCTGACTCAACCTCATTTTTCTTAAATGGCGAGATAATCGAGACAGGAAAAACTGAGGATATATTTTATAATCCACGTGACAAGCGCACAGAGGATTATATAACAGGAAGATTTGGTTAAAGGAGGTGTTATTGTGAACAGGACACATTTTGAAAAAGAGTTGGAGGATTTGCATTACGATATCTTAAAGATGGGTGCAATGGTTGAAGAAGCTATCGGGAATTCCATATTATCTTTAATAAACCATGATGTAGAACTGGCTCAGAAGGTAATCGATCAAGATGACAGGATAGATGAAAAAGAAGTGGAAATTGACGATAGATGCTCCAGGATAATTCTGACACAGCAACCGTTGGCAAAAGATCTTAGGATTGTCCTTACAGGTCTAAAGATAAACACTGATTTGGAGAGAATGGCAGATCATGCGGTAGACATAGCAAAAACCACGATCAGGATAGCACATCAGACGTATATTAAGCCTCTTATTGATATACCAAGGATGAGCGATATCGTGAGAGAGATGGTTAAGCTGTCTCTTGACTCTTATGTAAATCAAGATACAGAATTAGCAAAGACCATCAATCAAAAAGATGATATTGTTGACAGTTTATACAAGCAGATTTTTAGAGAGCTTCTTACGTATATGATAGAAGATCCAAAAAACATCGATCAAGCTGCACAGTTTTTATTTGTGGCACGCTACTTGGAGAGAATAGCAGATCATGCGACAAATATATGTGAATGGGTAATATACCTTGATAGTGGGCAGCATATAGACCTAAATGAATAAAATTAGAAAACACCTTTTTAGGTGTTTTTTTTGTATACTTTTTTTAATACTGCAAAAGATATAAATCGAGGTGATGTTAAATGCCACTTGCTTACATAATATTATCCATAACAGGCCTATTTGTTCTGTTTGGATTTGCTCATAGAGTCTTAGACAGGATGAAAATGACAGATACATGGGCTCTTATAATAATAATGGGTATGATTGTTGGTACATTTTTGCCAGATATACCGCTGGGGAAAAAAATATCTATAAACATAGGAGGTGCTGTGATACCGGCAGCCGTTGCAGTCTATTTATTCATTAGAGCGGAAAGAGGCGTTGAGAGGATAAACGCTATAGTGTCATCTATATTGGCAGGAACTGCTGTTTACTTGGCTGGAAAGTTACTGCCAAGTGAACCAGAAGCTATGTTCATAGAGCCTAACTATGTTTATGGCATTATCAGTGGTTTGATCGCTTATTTGTTTGGCAGATCAAGAAGGTGTGCTTTTATCGCCGGTGTTATGGGAGTCATTTTAAGCGACTTGGCAGAAGGTATTACAAATATAATTTTAGCAAGACCGGGTACGATTTCTGTAGGAGGGGCAGGTGCATTTGATACTGTAGTCATATCAATGATAGTAGCCGTATTTTTCTCTGAGATACTTGGTGAAACAAGAGAAAAAATACAAGGAGGTACATCAAAAAAGGGTACAGAACCGCATTTAACCAGCAGCCTTTTAAGCGAGGACGATATTGAAGCTATTAGAGAAAAATATCGCAAAAAGGACAGTGATGATTCAGATGAGAAATAAAAAAGCGATTGCGTTAATGCTATTGATTGTATTCGTGTCTTTTTCATTTGTAAAAATAAATGCCGATGATTGGAGCGGCAAAGACGGTGGATACTATACGGTATATCTGAACAAGACGAATAATGTGCTTTTTAGGATTTCTTGGGACTTAAAAGTAAATGATATGTATTTATCACATGACAATAAAATGTACAAGATAATAAAAGTCGATAAAAAAAATGACAAAGCTTATGCGACGTATTTAAAGACGGTAAAGCTTCCGGATGTCAACATAGAAGAAGTTTCTCAAGCAATGGCTCAAAAAACTGGCGAAAGAAAAATTGCAATGTATTCTACACATAGCGATGAATCATATATACCGACGGATGGAACTGCTAGTATCTATGGACATGGAGGCATATATAAAGTTGATGCATCGTTAAGCAATGCTCTGTCGAAAAAGGGTATAAAAACATTTGTTGATGAGACACTTTATTTGCCACATGATGCAATGGCGTATAGGCGCTCTCGCGTTGGTGCATTAAAAATTTTAAAAAACGATAGACCTGATTTGCTGCTTGATATACACAGGGATGCTGCACCGTACCAAGATTATATACGAAAAATAGCAGGCACAAATGCGACAGGTGTTAGACTTGTTTTAGGCAGAACAAATGCAAATTTAAAAGCCAATCAAGATTTAGCTTTTCGAATAAAAGCAATAGCAGACAAGGAATATCCTAATTTGATAAAAGATATTTTTTATGGAAGCGGTGACTACAATCAAGATTTAACTCCTAATTCGTTATTATTGGAATTTGGCACAGATACGCATACAAGGCAAAGAGCAGAGGAATCAGCCAAATTTATGGCTGACGTTCTTACCAAAGCTGTATATGGTGCAGATGAGAAGAAACAAGTTGGAACCTTGACTAATACACAAAAAGGAACGACGTCACAAAACAATTCTGCAGGTTGGGGAATTTGGATCCTTATAGGTGTAGCTGTTTTTTCGATTGTAGGATTTATGTTTTTAAGTACAGGTGGACGAGAGATGATGTCAAAGATAAAAGATTATACAAAGAAAGAATTCAGCAGTTTTTTAGGAATTTTCAATCGAGATAAGAAGTAATCTGATCGGTGCGGTAAAGCACCATTTTTATAGTGTGGTGATAAAACTGAAAATAGTATACTACAGCTATTACGGATGTTTTTCATCGGTCATTGCAGCGTATATTCATACAGGATATTTAAAAGATAAAGTATCAAAAGACACTATATTTTCTTTGCCAGAAATGCTTGACTTAGACTACGGTGAACTAAAATACATAGGATTTGATGAAAACTTACATGAAGTTTATGTCATAGGCATGAAAAGTTTTAGCGATAACATAAAAAAGACATTAGAAGGGCTTAGAAAGATTTACAATTTGGAGTATGACAAATTAATATTTATCGATACAAGCATGTATGAACCCAAATATCTTAAATTTATTTTTCCAATAAGAAAGATTGTGCTTTTAAAAAAGATTTCTGATGAAATTTTATACAATTGGTTAATTAAGCGTTTTGATGGAATTAAAAATTTAGTTGAAGAATTTAAAAGACATGGTGCTGAGGAGAAAACATGATTATAGCTTATGTTTGTTATGGAAGTGCTCATTCATCAATTGTGGCGGCAGCGATTCACGTTGGATTTCTTCCTAATGATAGGATTCCTGCTTTTGAAGAATTCCTGTCTTTACCTCATTATGATATGACAGAAGGTAATCAGATAGGTATTCCATTTTACATGGGTGTTGATGAATTTAACAATGATGTGTACGCAATTGGAGCCAAAAGCGGGAGAAAGATCATGATGAAGGCCGTAAAAAGCTTTTTAAGGGAATCTGGAATACATGAAGAAAAAATAATGCTTATTGATACATTGCCAGCTATTGGACTTATGACGAAGTTTGGTGGCATGACATCCAGAAGATTTAAAATGATATCTATTGGCAGACCTTTTACTGTCTATGGAATAATAAAAAAGTACAAAAACTTTTTAGACATAGTAAACAGTGTGAAGTCCAGATTAAAAGAGCTTGACTAAGTCCTTCTATTAATTCATAATATTATTGGATGATTAGTAGGAGGATATTAAATGGCATACCATAAAATAAAAGATGTACTAAAAGATAGCATTGCTGATGAATTGGGGATTGAGCCAGGTGATACGCTTATATCGATAAATGGCAGTGAAATAACAGATTTAATAGATTATAAGTTTCAAATAGCTAATGAAAATATAGAGCTTTTAATAAAAAAGGAAAATGGAGAGGAATATATTTACGAGATTGAGAAAGATTACGATGATGACTTGGGTCTTATTTTTGAGACAGGGATCATAGATAAGCTAAAACACTGCAGGAATAAGTGTGTTTTTTGTTTTGTTGATCAATTGCCTAAGAATGTAAGGCATAGTTTGGCTTTCAAAGATGATGATTACCGCTTGTCTTTTTTGCAAGGCAATTTTGTGACGCTTACTAATGTAAGTGATGAAGAATTTTCCAGGATTATAAGGTATAAGATGTCTCCAATATACTTGTCTGTTCATGCTACAGACGATGAGATCCGCAAAAGGATGATGAGAAACCCAAATGCCGGAGGGATTTTAGACAAGATAAAAGAGCTTATTAAAAATGGTATTGAAGTACACTGCCAAGTAGTCTTGTGTCCTGGTCTCAACGACGGGCAAATCCTTGATAAGACTATTGAGGATCTGTCAAGGCTTTTTCCAGGAGTAAAATCAGTTGCGGTGGTGCCTGTTGGACTTACAGACCATAGAGAAGGGCTTTTTGAGCTTAAAACATTTGATAAAGAAGGGGCACAAGAGGTATTAGATAAAATATCTAAATGGCAGAAAAGATTGAAAAGCGATATAAAAACATCATTTGTATTTGCAGCGGATGAATTTTACGTTTTAGCAGACGTAGACATACCTGATTATAATGCGTATGAGAATTTCCCGCAAATTGAAAATGGTGTAGGCCTTATGGCCATGTTTAAAAAGCAGTTTGTAGATTACTACAAAAAAATTGGAGATGTGAAGCCTAAAAATAGTTTTTGTGTTATAACGGGAGTGTCAGCATATAAATTTATTAAGGAACTTGTTTATATGCTAGATAAAAAAGGTGTAGATATTAAAGTCGTTCCAATAATTAATAATTTCTTTGGCAAAAAGATAACTGTTTCAGGTCTTATAACAGGTGGCGATATTATAAATCAGTTGAAAGGCAAAATAAATGGTGAAACTTTAATAATACCCGATTCCATGATAAAAGAAGGTACTGACTCATTTTTAGATGATGTGACAATAGATGATGTGGAAAAGGAGCTTAATACAAAAGTATTAGTTTCCGAAGTAGATGGCAAAAAATTTATACAAAAGATAATTGGAAGGTGATACGATGGCATATCCTATGGTAGGAATTGTAGGTAGACCAAATGTTGGGAAATCGACGCTTTTTAATAAGATAACTGGACAGCGCATTTCAATAGTTGAAGATCAACCTGGTGTAACAAGAGATAGAATTTATTTTGAGACGGAATGGATGGATAAAAGGTTTATATTGGTTGACACAGGAGGGCTTGAGCCAGATTCGGAAGATGAGTTTTTTTCGAAAATAAAGATGCAAGTTGAAGCTGCTTTAAAAACGGTTGATTTGATTTTATTTGTAATTGATGGAAAAGAAGGCGTAAGTCCTGTTGATGAGGATATAGCAGCTATGTTAAGGAAATCTCGCAAGAAAGTTTTGCTTGTATTAAACAAAGTTGACAACTTTAAAGAAATGCCTATTAGCTATTATGATTCGATGCGACTTGGATTTGGAGAGCCAATAGCAATATCAGCATCTAATGGATTAGGCATAGGAGATTTGTTGGATGAAGTCATTGAAAATATACCTGATCATATAGACGAATACGATGAAGAAACTATTAAAATATCTTTTATAGGGAAGCCAAACGTAGGGAAGTCTTCTCTCGTCAATAAGATATTGGGCGAAGAAAGGGCCATCGTCAGCGACATACCTGGTACTACAAGAGATGCTCTTGACACGTACTTTGAAAAAGATGACAGAAAATACGTCATAATCGATACGGCAGGCATGAGAAAAAAAGGAAGAATAGAGGATAAGATTGAAAGATACAGCGTTTTGAGGGCTTTAGCTGCAATTGATAGATCTGACATATGCATTCTTGTAATAGATGCTACTGAAGGCCCTACTGAGCAAGATACCAAAATTGCCGGTTATGCTTTTGAGCAGAATAAAGCAATGATAATTGCGGTAAACAAATGGGATCTCATTGAAAAAGATAATAGCACTGTAAATGAATATACAAAGCTTATAAGGGAGAAGTTTTCTTTTATGAGTTTTGCTCCAATAACGTATATATCAGCTAAAACCGGACAAAGGTTAAATAAGCTTTTTGAACTAATAAATAGCGTTTGGGGAGAGTACAATAAAAGGATTTCTACTGGTACGTTAAACAATGTGATAAGCGAAGCATTGCTTATAAATCCGCCACCTGCAGAAAAAGGCCGCGTATTAAAAGTATACTACATGACGCAATTTGGCATAAAGCCACCATCGTTTGCGGTATTTGTAAATGATCCAGAGATAATGCATTTTTCGTATGTGAGGTTTATAGAGAATACACTGAGAGATAATTTTGGATTTGAAGGCGTGCCATTAAAAATTGAAGTTAGAAAAAAAGGCGAAAAGTAAAGGAGGTGAATCTACGGTGAAGATAGCATTAGTCGCTATACTTGCCTATTTAATTGGGTCGTTTAACAGTGCTTATTTTTTTACTAATTTTATCAAAAAAACCGATATAAGAAAGTACGGCAGTGGAAATGCTGGGGCTACAAACGTCATGAGGGTTCTTGGATTTAAAGTCGCTTTTTTTGTATTTTTATTTGATGTATTAAAAGGAGTTTTAGCTGTACTTCTTGGTAGGTTTATTGCTGGGAATATAGGTGGCTATGTTGCAGGAATCGCAGTAGTGATGGGGCACAATTGGCCTGTTTTCTTGGGATTTAAAGGTGGTAAAGGAGTAGCTACAAGCTTTGGAGCTATTGTAACCATAAGTCCTGTCATTGCGGTTTTGTCGCTTATAATAGGAATTGCTATTATCACTATCAGCAAATATGTTTCGCTTGGTTCTATAATAGGAGCAGTTTCATTTCTACTATTTAATATTATTTATTACAAATCATCTAATATGTTGGTATTTGCAATACTGATTACATCAATGGCTGTGTTTCAGCACAGAGCGAATATAAAACGATTACTCAATGGAACTGAATCGAAATTTGGACAAAAAACAAATATAAAGTAAAGAGGGATTTACAAATGGACATTGCAGTATTAGGAGCAGGCAGTTGGGGAACAGCAATGGCGATTCATTTGGATTCTATGAATCACAATGTTTGCATGTGGACAAGGGATCAAAAGCAAATGGAAGAAATCAAAAAAACGGGCTATAATAGAAAGTACCTTGATGCAAAATTGCCGAAAAGCATTGATATAACTACTGACATGAGTCATGCAGTTAAAAACAAGAAAATAATAGTTTTAGCAGTTCCCTCACATGCAGTAAGATATGTGGTAGAAATGATAAAAGGGTTAATTGACAAGTCGGCGATAATTGTAAATTTAGCAAAGGGTCTTGAAACTTCCAGTTTAAAAAGGATGTCTCAGGTTATACAAGAGATAGTGGATAATCCAGTTGTTGTGCTTTCTGGACCAAGCCATGCAGAGGAAGTCTGTAGGCACATACCTACAGCATGTGTTATTTCATCAAGCGATATAAATGCATGTGAATATGTGCAAGATGTAATGATGGATGAAAATTTCAGGTTGTATATAAATAAAGACTTGATAGGTGTTGAATTAGGTGGATCTCTTAAAAATATCATTGCATTAGGTGCTGGCATATCAGACGGGCTTGGTTTTGGGGATAATACTAAGGCTGCACTTATGACAAGAGGACTTGCTGAAATCACTCGTTTAGGCGTTGCATTAGGTTCCGATCCACTTACATTTTTAGGATTGACAGGCATGGGAGATCTTATTGTAACATGTACAAGCATGTATTCCCGCAACAGAAAGGCTGGCACAAAAATAGGGCAAGGCAAATCATTAGACGAAGCGTTAAATGAAATCGGAATGGTTGTAGAAGGCGTTAATACGACGAAATCAGCTTATGAACTTTCTAAAATTCATAACATTGAGATGCCAATAACTAATGAAATTTATTCGATACTATTTGAAGGTAAAAATCCCAGGGAAGCTGTATATTCATTGATGACACGCAATAAGAAGCATGAGATGGAGGGCATATAAAATTGTGTCCTCTTTTTTATTCATAATTGTCTATTTCCCTCATATATATGTAGTGTTAAAGTATAAAAACTATATTTATCTTTAAGAAGGAGGGAAATGATGTGGAAAATTACGATATTTATAAGGATATAGCAGAAAGAACAGAAGGCGATATATACATAGGCGTCGTAGGTCCTGTTCGTACTGGGAAATCAACATTTATAAAGAGATTTATGGATATATTGGTATTGCCGAATATCGACAATTTAAACCTTAAAGAGAGAGTCCAGGATGAGTTGCCTCAGAGCGCAGCAGGTAAAACAATAATGACTACGGAGCCTAAATTTGTACCGGAGAAAGCGGTAGAAATTTCACTAAACGAAAACACCAGCTTCAGTGTAAGATTAGTGGATTGCGTAGGATACATGGTTAAAGGTGCAATGGGATATTTAGAAGGCGATAAACCGAGAATGGTTACTACTCCATGGTATGACTATGAAATTCCATTTGAAGAAGCTGCTGAAATAGGAACTAAAAAAGTAATAAATGACCATTCAACAATTGGATTGGTCGTGACGACAGATGGCAGCATTACAGAGATACCAAGAGATAACTATGTAGAATCAGAAGAAAGAGTTGTAAAAGAGTTAAAAGAAATACATAAACCATTTATAATATTACTGAATTCCACACATCCAGATGACGCCGACACAGTTAAATTAGCAAAAGAAATGGAAATGAAGTACGACGTGCCAGTGGTTGTAGTAAATGTTCTTAAGATGAGTATGGCTGATATTAAAAATATACTTGAAAAAGTGCTTTATGAATTTCCAATTACAGAGCTTAATATTGATCTGCCAAGATGGGTGGATGTACTTGAAAATGAGCACTGGCTAAAACAAAGCATAATGAGTACAGTTAAACAAAGTATAGATGAGTTATTTAGATTGAGGGATATAAAAAAGACAGTTGATGCCATAAAGTCCAATGAACACATGGCTGATGTAGTGATTAAAAAGATAGATCCAGGTGAAGGCATTGCGGACATAGAAGCAAAGACAAAGGAAGGCCTTTTCTTTAAAATATTAAGTGATGAATGCGGTCTTGAAATACGCGGTGACAGAGATCTTATGAAAATGATGAAAGAGTTATCATACGCAAAGGTTGAGTACGATAAATTAAAGGATGCCATTGAAGATGCTAAGAAAAAAGGCGTAGGTGTTGTTCCTGCCAGCATAGATAACATGGAATTTGAAAAGCCAGAGATAGTAAGACAGGGTGGCAGCTTCGCTGTAAGGCTTAAAGCATCTGCACCTTCCCTTCACATATTCAGAACGGATGTTACAACTGAAGTATCGCCAATCGTCGGCACAGAAAAGCAAAGTGAAGATTTCGTTAAATACATTACAGAACAGTTTGAAAATGATCCGGATAAAATCTGGGAATCAAATATATTCGGGAAATCTCTAAGCGATCTTGTAAAAGAAGGGATGCAAAACAAGCTTGGCAAGATTCCAGACAATGTAAGCATGAGGCTAAGGGATACGCTTGAGCGAATTGTCAATGATGGAGGTGGCGGCATAATCTGCATCATATTGTGATACTTGATTTTTTAAACATTACGTTTTATAATACTATTGTAAGATGTCTGGGTGTGGCGCAGTTGGTAGCGCGCCAGAATGGGGTTCTGGAGGTCGCTGGTTCAAATCCAGTCACTCAGACCATTACTTACAGTCATGCGGGTTTTAAGAGTTATCCACAGGACAAAAAATAAAATGGTCAATATAAAATACAAAAACATATTTGAAATTACTTAACCACTCGACTAAAGGAGTGGTTATTTTGTTGCTTAATATGGAATTTGTTTTTATATCTTAGATTTTTCAACAGCCCTTATTCTGTTCATGGCACTGGGGTGCGTATAAGAAAACCACTCGATGAATTTTGGAGGTTCTACATCGGATAAGCTTTTTTCTGCTAAATCTACCTGCAACTTGATCACTGCATTTTTATCATGAAGATATTGGGCGGAAAGCAAATCAGCTTGTCTTTCCATTTGCCTTGATACAAAATTTTGAATTGGATTTGTATCGAAATTGACAAGCAACATAAAAAGATAAAACACTGAGATTATATAGGGACTATATCTGAGGCTTTGCGCTTTGATGATACTCGTTTTTAAAAGAATATTGAATATAAAGAATATTATAAAGATCCCAAATGAACCAATTATTATGCTCTTTAAAACGTGATTTTCTTTCCAATGGGCGGCTTCGTGGGCAATTACAGCTTTTATTTCGTCCTGCGGATATTTTTTTAGCAGCGTATCGTAAAGGACTATTTTACTTGTGCTGCCAAAACCATAGAAATATGCATTTGCAAGTGTCGTTCGCTTGCTGGCATCCATTTCTTCGACTCTGTCAATTTTTATTCCTGCGTTTTTTGATATGTCATTTACCATGCTAAGGATAGTTGGATCTGTAATAGGTGTAAATTTATTGAACATAGGTGCTATAAAAGACGGCCAAATAAAATTTTGCAAAAATAACATTGCAGTAAGAAATATTGATGCATATACCCACCAAGTTTTTTGAAATTTATTTATAGCAAAGAATAGCAAAACTATTCCTACGCTGGATAGAACAATATCTATTAGCGAGTTTTTAATGTAATCTAACCACCATGATTGAATTGTTTGCACGGAGAATCCCCATTTTACTTGTAGCCTGTATGAATAGAAACTAAATGGCAGTGATAACAACTTTAAAATTATCCACAATAATAGAAAAAAGATGAATACACTTAGATAATAATGCTTTCCACTAATTCTTTCACATATTTTTGATAATTTAATTGAGAGTCCGCCAAAAACAAACCAAAGCAAAAAAATCAATTGAACTAAAAAAGAAGAAATATACAATAATCTATTTTCTTTGTGGTATGGGATAGATTTTTCTACTGTATAGTGTGAAAAAAATTTATATACGTCTTGAGATACGATATTAGGTGTAAGTGTGTAGTATATGTACAAAGATGAAAATAACAATGCGACAAACGTCAGCAAAAACCATATTTTATTAAACTTTACGTACAATCTAATCACCTCTTTCTACAGATTATTACCATGAATATATTATATTATATGCAAAGATGGATTTAAAATTATTTTACTTTATTTTGGCATGTATGTGCTATAATTAAGATAGATTTATCATTGGAAGGTGCAATAATGAAGACATTATTGGTGGCATTAAACGCTAAATACTATCATACAAATTTAGCCATAAGAAATATTAAGCTGTATTGTAATTCTATTGACATCCAGTTTTTGGAAATGACCATAAATGATGATTTGGATTTAATTTTACATACTATCCTAAATAAAAGGCCTGATGTAATTGGATTCTCATGCTATATATGGAATATAGATAAAGTGTTGAAGCTTTGTGAATACATAAAAAAGGTCAATAAAGATATTTTAATAGTTCTTGGAGGACCTGAAGTATCTTTTGATTCAGATGATTTATTGAAAATTGGTGTTGCAGATTTTATTGTGTTAGGCGAAGGGGAAGCAACTTTCAAGAATCTTCTACAAAAAATCCATAATGGCGAAAATGTGTATGACTTAAATGGCATAAGTTATATGAAGGATGGAAAAGTAATATCAAGAGAAAATACTGATTATGTTTGCTTGGATGATATTCCATTTCCTTATGATGGGGAGGATATTTCCAATAAGCTTGTGTATTATGAGACATCCAGAGGGTGTCCTTTTAGATGTTCTTATTGCTTATCATCTCTTGATAATAAGTTGAGATATGCCAGCATTGAAAAAGTCAGAGATGATTTAGAGAAGCTGACAAACATGGGCGCAAAAATTGTAAAGCTTATTGACAGATCTTTTGACAGCAATATAAAAAGAGCGGTAGAAATATTAGACATAATAAGAGGTTTGAGGAGCGACACAGTATTTCATTGTGAAGTTAATCCTGAATTAGTCAATGAAGTATTTATAAATAGCTTAAAAGGCATAGAAGACAGAATTCAATTTGAAGTAGGCATACAGACGACTAACAAGGAAACTTTAAAGAACGTGTCGAGAAATCCAGACGTTAGTGGTGCATTAAATGGCATAAAACTTATCATCAATGCAGGTGTAAAGGTGCATGTAGATCTAATCGCTGGATTGCCTGGCGATGACTTTGATTCGATTGTAAAATCTTTTAACGACGTATATAAGTTAAATCCTGATGAAATTCAGTTGGGCTTTTTAAAGCTTCTAAAAGGGACCAGAATTAGAAAAAACAAAGATATCTATGGCATCAAATATAAAAGTGACCCACCGTATGAAGTTCTGATGACCAATACAATATCTTACATGGAGCTGTATGAGCTTAAAAATATCGCTTTCTTATTAGATAAGTATTACAATTCTGGGAAATTTAAAATGTCATTAAGATTTTTGCTTGATTTTTTTAAAGATCCATTTGAATTGTACAGCCGTTTGAATTGTTTTTGGGAAGAAAACGGATTTTATGGGAAAAAGCATTCTTTAAATGATTTATTTGATATTATTTATAGATTTGCCCTTTCGGGAGGTGTAGATACTGATTATTTTAAAGATTATTTAAGGTTTGACTATTTGTACTCTACTAACAATAAGGCATATCCTGATTGCCTTAAAGAGGATAAAAAAGTACCAGATGAAGTAAAATCATTGTTGCGGAATGATGAATGGTTAAAGCGCAATCTACCGGCAGCAATTGGTATGTCTAACTCTGAAAAAAATAAGAATCTCTCTATAGGCTTTTTTAAGCATGATGTTTTAAATATAGAAGGAGGAAATGTGTACATAACCTTCCTTCACTGTGATGATAAAACATATTATGCAAAAATAAATGTTTAAGGTGGTGTAGTATGTCAAAGACGCTTGTCATAGCACACCGCGGTGATTCTAAAAATGCTCCGGAAAATACGCTGTCATCATTTAAGAGAGCCGTTGATGTAGGCTCAGACGGAATAGAATTGGATGTACAGCTTAGCAAAGACGGATATCTTGTGGTAATACACGATGAGCGAGTAGATAGGACAACTGACGGAATAGGATATGTTAAGGACTATACATTGAAAGAGCTTAAAAGACTAAGCGCAGGAATAAAATTTGGCAGAAATTATATGAATGAGAAGATACCTACTTTAACAGAGGTTTTTGAGCTACTGGAAAATAAGAGTATATTGGTAAACATAGAGATAAAAAGTGGCTTGATATCATATCCAGGGATAGAAGAGAAACTGGTTAACTGTATATTTGAATATAATTTTGAGGATTTGGTTTTAATATCATCATTTAATCATTATAGCTTAAAGACAGTGAAGGATATTGAACCAAGGCTTAACATTGGACTTTTGTATGAATGTGGACTTGTTGAACCGTGGCATATTGCAAATAGGATGCACGCATATTCGCTTCATCCATTTTATGTAAATATAATACCTGAGGTTGTGAAAGGTTGCAAATCGAATAATGTCCAATTGTTTCCGTGGACGATTGATGATGAAGAACTTATGAAAAACATGATACGATTGGGTGTTGATGGAATAATCACTAATGATCCGTCAAAACTGATTGATTTAGAGAAAAAACTACATTAGTTTTACAGGAGGACATGGTATGAAATCAAACAAGTGGATGAAAGATATGAGATTAAAAGAAAAGATAGAGTACATTTGGGATTATTATAAGATACACATAATAGTGGGGATTATCGTTGTAGCTATAGTTGCATCATTTGTCAATTCAATTTTGACAAACAAAAATTACGTATTTGACTTCTCAATGATAGGAACATCGATAAATTTTGATAAGGAGATGAATTTCCAGAATACCATAACAAAAGAACTTTTAGGAACTGATAAAGGGAAAAATCAAGCATTAGTTGAATTTTACATGTTGACAAAAGGCAGTGACGAAAAATTTCAGCTTGATCCCACATCTGTACAAAAACTTATGGTTAAGATCTCTGCTGAAGAAGTGGATGTTATAGCGCTTGATAAGGATAATTTCTATGCATTAGGAAATCAAGGAGCATTTTTAAATCTTGACACTGTAAAAAATCTTGATTTAAGTGGATTGGATACAGAGAAACTTCCTGCTTCAAAAGATGTCAAAGCTGGCACATATGGCATTTATCTCGACAAAGATAATAAATATTTAGATGGGATTGGATATGATTATCATGACAATATAATTGCTGTGCTATCTAATTCTAAAAACAAAGACTTGTCAGTAAAATTCCTTAAATGGCTTCTTGATATAAAGTAGTTTTTCATGTATACTATGAATGTATTTTCAAAACTTGCTTATTGTGAATATTGACGAGGTGATAGTGTGAAAGAAAAAATAAAGCTTCTTAAAGGTGATATAACAGAGCAAGAGGTTGATGCAATTGTAAATGCTGCCAATTCTGGCCTTTTAGGTGGTGGCGGTGTAGATGGTGCTATACATAGAGCTGGCGGGAAAGTCATAGATGAAGAATGTAGAGAAATAAGAGATAGAGAAGGTGGTTGTCCAACCGGAAAAGCTGTAATAACACACGGAGGTAATCTAAAAGCAAGCTACGTTATACACGCAGTTGGGCCAATTTGGAAAGATGGGAATAATGACGAAGACAACTTATTAGCCAGCGCATACATAGAGAGTTTGAAAATAGCTGATAAATACAATTTAAAGACAATTGCCTTTCCGTCTATAAGCACAGGCGCTTATGGATTTCCTGTTGAAAGGGCTGCAAAAATTGCTTTAAGGGCAGTATCTGATTATCTTGACAAAAGTCAAATCAAAGAAGTGAGATTTGTCCTTTATAGTGATAATGATTATGATGTATATTCAAAGGCTTATGATGAATTATAAATTAAAAGCAGACCAGATATTGGCCTGCTAAAAAATTCTTATTTTACTATGTTTGTCAACACAAGTCCTATCATGATTATTCCTACTATCAATCTGTAGTAAGCGAAAGGTCTTAATGGATGACTTTTAAGGTATGACAGAAATTTGTCGACAACTATCAAGGCAACGATAAATGACATTATAAAACCTACTGCTAAAGCTTCCCACTCTATAGATGTCATTGTGGCTATTCCTTTATGAAGTGATACGACTGTAGCACCAAACATTGTCGGTATAGCCAGGAAAAATGAAAACTCTGCAGCGGCCTTTACTGATAGTCCTGCCATCATTCCACCCATAATCGTCGATGCCGATCTTGACATGCCGGGGAATAGGGACATACATTGTGCAACTCCAATCCAAAACGACTTTTTGGGAGTTACTTTATCCATGTCATCGATTTTATAGTTGGAAAATGCGTTTTCTACAATAATCATCATTATTGCACCTATCACAAGTGCTATTGATACTGTAAAAGGTGAGAATAAATGTTTATCGATAAAATCATTTAGCAGAAGTCCTAAAATTGCTGATGGAATGAAAGCAATGACGATCTTAAGCCATAATCTGAATCCCCATTTATTAGGTGCTAAATTTTTAAGAGAATTCCATATTTTTTCTCTGTAATAATATACGATGGCAAGTATAGCACCTAGTTGTATGACCACTTCAAACATTGTGGCATAGGCACCTTTAAAGTTTAATAAATCACCAACGATGATCAGATGGCCTGTTGAAGATACAGGCAGAAATTCAGTCAAGCCTTCTACGATACCAAGTATAAATGCTTTGATTAAAAGAATCATAAGATACCGACTCCTTACTATTTATTTGTTAAACACTATTTAATTTTATATTAACTTTAAGTTTAATTCAACATGTCTTTATGTGTTCTAATCTATTTTTAATATGATATAATAGGTGTATAATTGTGTTGTGAGGTGGTTTTGTGCTTTTGCCAGGCTTTTTTTCGTTTGCAATAGGAATCATAATACTTGCGTTTGTCGTTTGGCTTTTTGGAAAGTCTATAAAAATACTTTTTAAATTTGTCGTAAATTCTATAATTGGCTATATTTTTCTTTTGATTTTTAATTTTTTTGGCTCGATTTTTGGCTTAACATTGCATTTAAACATAGTAAATGCCTTTGTTGCAGGTGTTTTTGGTATACCAGGAATAGTTGTATTGTTGATTTTAAAGTATCTATTTAAAATTTCTTTTTAACCCTATTGGGGTTATTTTTTTATGACTAATATTGTTGATTTGATTTGGAATAATAAGTACGAAGGAGGTATTGAAATGGATATAAGAAAGATTATCCTTGATAATTTAAAAAGTCGTTCAAGGGACGATATTAAAG
Source organism: Thermoanaerobacterium thermosulfurigenes (assembly GCF_051201035.1). Lineage (NCBI taxonomy): Bacteria > Bacillati > Bacillota > Clostridia > Thermoanaerobacterales > Thermoanaerobacteraceae > Thermoanaerobacterium > Thermoanaerobacterium thermosulfurigenes. The sequence goes on along the minus strand of NZ_JBPODR010000001.1, from coordinate 18,816 downwards.
GATTTATACAAGAAGCTGTTGATGCAAAGGAGGAGAATGCCATACCTGGTCTTGGCATAATTTTTGAAGCAGCATGGGAGAAAATGAATGATAATGAGAAAAACAACGTGATGGATTACATAATGAGAGGAATATCATAAAGGGTATCTTAGTTGATACCCTTTATGATTATAGTAGCAATACTGTCGCTATGTAGCCGCAAGTCAAACCTATGATTACTGGAAGCAGATTTCTTTTGACTATTGCATCAGGATCCACCTTAATGACTGCAGTTACAGGTACTACGCTCCAAGGTATTATGGTGCCACCACCAACCCATATACAGGTTATTTCACCTAATGAAGCTAATATTGATGAATTTATATTAAGTGTATGGGCAAAAGTTTTAGAAAGTGCACCTACCAAAGGTAGTCCAGAAAATCCTGAGCCTGATAGCCCTGTCAGTATTCCTATCAAAAGCTGCATTAATGCTACAGTGTATTTATTTAAAGGAATGTGCTTTGAAAGGTATATGCCGAGATCCATGAGATATCCTTTCGCATCTGGACCTATGACCTCTTTTGCAGTTGTCAACTCTCCTAAAAAGAAAAAAGCACTTATCAATATTATTGGAGCAAATGTTTTGATTCCAGACAAGAAACCATTTTTCAAGTAGTCTCTTGTCTTATTTAAGAAATCTTTTTGTACGATTGTTGATGCTATAAGCACGATTATTGCAGTGCCGCCGATCAATGCCGTCGCTGCATTTCCTTTGATTTTTAAAATGTACATTAAAAAAGTATCGATGGCAAAAAAGAGTACAGCGACAAATGAAATAATGTAACTTTCTTTATATATTTTCTTTTCACTTGAATTGCTTCCGTAAATTTTTTTATTACCTCTATTATTTTTTAACTTTTTCATCGTAACAAAATAAAAGAAAATTATTGTTGCAAGAGATGTTACACCCCATACTGGTATGCTACTTAAAATTAATTTTGATGTAGGTATTCCTAATGTTTTAGCTATTACAGATGGGACACCTTGTATAAAAAAATCTCCTGACAAAGCAGCTCCAAAGCCGAATATGGTTACTAAAGATGCAAAACTCAATTCATCAAAGCCTGATTTCAAAACAGGCCCGATTAAGACAGCACCTATTAAACCAACAGCAGGTGATGGCCACAAGAAAAAAGATAAAACCATCATCACTATGCCGACGATCCAAAATGTTTTACTTGGAGAGCTTAGAAATCTCAATAATGGCTTTGTTATGACAACATCTGCGCCTATATCATCAAGTGCGTGTGACATGGCAATAATCAGAGATATGATAAGTATTACCTGCCAAAGCTCTTTTCCGGATACAAATACAGAAGAATACAAAATTTCAATAGATTTCAATATGTTTTTAGTCTGTGACATTGCTACGGCAAATATGCCTGCAATGCAAGGCAAAATTATGTCTTTTCGGAAGACCATGAATAAAAATATTACAAATATTGAAATTAAATAGACAATATGTGTTGTTGTTATATTTACCATTGTAACACCTCATTTTTTGCGTTTTTATTTACTCGTTTCAATTACATATTTTGCGTTGAGTTTGGCAAAATTATTAAAAATATGATAAAATATTTGGTAAGGAGGTAGTTAAAATGAAACCAATGAAGCTTAAAGACGGTGTAACAAAAATTGGTGCAGTACATTTTGAAAGAAGATTGTTTGACTCTCTTATTCCACTTCCTGACGGGACAAGCTATAACGCTTATCTAATAGAAGGCAGTGAAAAGATAGCTTTGATAGACACAGTTGATCCTATGAAAATAGAAGTGCTTATGGATCAATTGAAAGATGTACAAAAGATAGACTATATTGTATCAAATCATTCTGAACAGGACCATTCTGGTGGAATTCCTTTTGTTTTAGAAAAGTATCCTGATGCAAAAGTCATATGCACTCCGAAAGCAAAGGCCTTTTTAATGGATCTTTTACATATTTCTGAAGACAAGATAATAACTGTAGAAGACAATGAAACTGTATCTCTTGGAGGAAAGACTCTTAGGTTTATTCATGCCCCGTGGGTACATTGGCCTGAGACCATGTTTACATATCTTGAAGAAGACAATATCCTCTTTACATGTGATTTTTTAGGTTCACATTTAGCTACATCGAAGCTTTTTGCAGAAGATGAATGCCATGTTTATAATTCTGCAAAGCGATACTATGCAGAAATAATGATGCCTTTTAGAAGCTTTATAGCAAAGAATCTTGAAAAGATAAAAGATTTAAAAATAGATTACATAGCACCTTCTCACGGTCCGGTTTACAATAAACCACAATTTATTTTTGATGCGTACAATAGCTGGGTATACGACGAACCGAAGAATATAGTTGTTATACCTTATGTTACAATGCATGGCTCTGTTAAAGCAATGGTGGATTATTTGACTGCTGTGCTTTCGCAAAAAGGTGTCGTTGTAAAACCGTTTGATTTGACAGTTACGGATTTAGGTGAACTTGCTATGTCATTAGTTGACGCTGCCACAATAGTCGTAGGTACCCCGACGGTTTTGGCTGGGGCACATCCACAGGTGATTTATGCTACATATCTCGCAAATGCCTTAAAGCCAAAAACTAAATTTTTATCAATTGTTGGATCATACAGTTGGGGCGGAAAAACTATTGACCAATTGTCCAGCATGATCACGAATTTAAAAGTTGAAGTGATACCGCCAGTATTTATAAAAGGTCTACCAAAAGAAGAAGATTATAAGCTTTTAGATAAATTGGCAGAAACTATAGTTGAAAAACATAAAGAAGCAAACATCAAATAATTAATGTATCATAGAAGAATATAATAGCAAATTTGTGTATAGAATATCCTGTGAGGTGATTTCATGATTAATTTAAACGGACAAAATACCATAGCTCCTGGCATTATTAGTGCTATGACAACTTATGAAGAAGATTTACTTTTAAAGAAATCACAGGATGCATTAAATGTGTACGTCAATGGTGACTTCGTGGGTAAAAAAGTGCTTGTTGCAAACGGCGATGGTGGTATTAATGCAGTAAAGGAGTATTTACTAAACAAAGGATATTCTGGCTTTGAATATAAGATAGACGGCAACAACATAATGATACAGATTGACAAAGGTGTGTGTGATGAAATAAAAAGATTGTTGAATGTGTATTTAACTATACGGTAAGGAGCTTTAATGCTCCTATTTTTTTCATTTTAAGATGATTATTGACGTTTCTTTATTTCAATAATTATAAAAAAGTAGTATAATATCTATTAAGAAAAATATATTAATAAATAATAATTATTAATGGCTGAAATTTTTATGAAAGTTATTTTAAAAAATTCTGTTTCTGAGTTATTATAATGTATAGAAATGGTTAAAATTTAAGACATTAAATGAAAGAAGGTGATATTATGGGAACAGATAATATATCCAGTGTTATGGTTATTTTTGGTGGCACAGGAGACTTAACTCATAGAAAGTTGATGCCCGCTGTTTACAATTTGCTTTATGACAAAAGCCTTCCAGAAAATTTTTGCGTCGTTTCAGTTGGAAGGCGTGATAAGACGGATGAAATTTATCGCAATGAAGTTTATGAATCTATTAAGAAATTTTCGAGAATTAAAATAGATGATGAGCTTTGGAAAAATTTAAGAGATAGAATATACTATCAAAAGTTTGAGTTTCATGATGACTATGGATACTCAAAACTTAAAGATTTTTTGAGAGCGCTTGATGATAAATATCAAACAAATGGAAATAGAATTTATTACTTGGCAGTAGCTCCTGAGTATTTTGAACTCATTGTTGAAAAGTTGCATCAACATGGAATGGCGGAGAATGAAAAGTCGTGGCAAAGAGTCATGATAGAAAAACCATTTGGCAAGGATCTGAATTCTGCAGTTTATTTAAACAAAAAGATAACTGATGTTTTTACTGAGAAAAACACGTATCGCATAGACCATTATTTAGGCAAAGAAATGTTGCAAAACATAATGGTAATCAGGTTTGCCAATGTGTTTTTTGAGCCAGTTTGGAACAACAAATATATAGACAATGTTCAGATATCCTCCAGCGAGATGGTTGGTGTAGAAAATAGAGGTGGATATTATGAAAAAGCTGGTGCGCTAAGAGACATGATTCAAAATCATATGTTGCAGCTTTTGACGCTGACTGCCATGGAGCCGCCTATTGATCTTACTACTGATTCTATCCATGATGAAAAAGTGAAGGTGTTAAAATCTCTTAAGGAGTTGACGCCGGATCTTGTATTGAAAAATGCAGTTAGAGGTCAATATGAAGGCTATAGGAACGAGGATAGAGTATCGCCTGATTCCGATACAGAGACATTTGCTGCACTTAAAGTCTTTGTGGACAATTTTAGATGGGCCGGTGTACCTTTCTACATAAGAACAGGTAAAAAATTGCCAGTAAAATCCACTGAAATAGTAATACAGTTTAAACCTCTCCCAGGCGTTTTGTACTTTAAAGAGTACGGTGGACTTATGCCAGACTTGTTAGTCATTAAGATACAACCTGAAGAAGGCGTCTTTTTGCAGTTTAATGCAAAAAGACCTGGTACTTTAAATAAGGTGATACCGGTGCGAATGGATTTTTGCCAAAATTGTCAAGTTGGTATGAATTCCCCAGAAGCTTATGAAAGATTGATTTACGACGCGCTGCGAGGTGATTCTACTCTTTTTACAAGATGGGATGAAGTTGAGTATTCATGGAGATATGTAGACAAAATAGCTGAGGTCTGGAAGAACAATAAACCAGAGTTTCCCAACTACAAACCAGGAACATGGGGACCTTATGATGCTGATGAATTGCTTCTTAGAGATAATTTTAAGTGGTGGAATATAGGAGGTTTTTACGATGAAAATGTATGATGTTTCGATGAATATCAATAAGAATATGCAGGTTTACAAGAACAAACCAGAGAAAAAACCTGAATTGATTGTCACCAGCGATTTTCCCAATGACAGCGTGCATGAATCCAGGATATGTATGGATATGCACACAGGTACTCATTTTGATGCACCTCTTCACATGATAGAAGGCGGAGATACCATTGAAAACTTTGATATTTCTAAGTCCGTCGTTAAGTGTAAAGTGCTTGATTTTACAAATGTTGAGGACAGAATTACTGCAGAAGATTTGAAAGAGAAAGAAATAGAAAGTGGAGAATTTGTACTTTTAAAGACTAAAAATTCTTATGAAGATAGTTTCAACTTTAATTTCGTTTTCTTAGATGCAAGCGGAGCTGAGTATTTGAAGGAAAAGAAAGTAATAGGAGTTGGAACAGATGGACTTGGAATAGAAAGAGCACAGCCAAACCACGAAACCCATAAAACTTTACTTGGAAACGGAATAACTATACTTGAGGGATTAAGATTAAAAGACGTAAGTGAAGGAAAATATACATTGATTGCTGCTCCTTTAAAAGTAGATGGTGCAGAAGCTGCTCCTACTAGAGCGCTTTTGATAGAGGACGATAAAAAATGAAAGTCAACATGTACAATATAGGAAATTGTATTGTTGGCAATTCTGAGGTTGATTTAGACAGTATCCATGAAATATCGTCTATGCTTATAGACAAATACGGTGAAAGTACAATGTTGGAATTTGTTGAAAACTATAAAATGGGGCAAAATTATTCAGATGCTTTTAAAAATGCTTTAAATAAAAAACACATGATTAAAAAATTAAAATTTAAAGAAAGTATCTAATTTGGAGGTTAATATGGATAAGAAGTTTAAAGATCGAAAGGACATTGACGACAAGTACAAGTGGAAACTGGAAGACATATATGAAAGCGATAAAGAGTGGAATGACGATTTTGACAAAGCCAAGAAAATCATAAGGCAGTTGTCTGACTTTAAAGGTAAGATTAAAGATTCAGAATCCCTTTTAAATGTTCTTAAGCTAAATGATGCTTTGCAGATGATCATAGAGAAGCTTTTTGTGTATGCCAGGATGAAGAGAGATGAAGACAATAGCAATGGAAAATATCAAGCATTGACAGATAAAGCTATGAGAATTAATATTGAAGCATCCAGTGCAACTTCTTTTATTGCTCCAGAGATTTTATCGATGGATGAAAAAATCTTAAAAAGTTGTATTGAAGAAAATGCTGATTTCATAGATTACAGGCATTTTTTAGAAGATTTACTAAGGTATAAGCCCCATACCCTTTCAGACAAAGAAGAGATGATATTGGCAGAAAGTGAAGTCATGGCACACTCTCCTGAGAATATATTCAAAATGCTGGATAATGCTGACATTAGATTTCCTTCTATTGAAGATGAAGACGGGGATTTAGTGGAGCTGACGCATGGGAATTATATTAGGTTCATAAGCAGTAAAGACAGGAATGTTAGAAAGAAGTCTTTTGAATCACTTTACAGTGTATATAAAAATTTTGCTAATACGTATGCAGCTATGACAGATTCCAATGTTAAGAAAGATGTATTTTATTCTAAGATAAGAAATTATAGTACATCTTTGGAAGCTTCGCTTTTTGATGACAATGTCCCTGTATCTGTTTACGACAATTTGATAGAGGCTATACATGAAAAGATTAATTTATTACACAGATATGTTTCTCTTAGGAAAAGAATGTTGAACCTTGATGAGCTGCATATGTACGATCTTTATGTGCCATTAGTTGCTGACTTTGACAAAGAATATGAATACGAAGAAGCCAAAGACATAGTGCTAAAAGCTTTAGAGCCGTTGGGAAATGAGTACGTAAGCATCTTAAGGGAAGGCTTTGATAGCCGTTGGATAGATGTCTATGAGAATAGAGGCAAGACATCTGGAGCGTATTCATGGGGAACTTATGGCGTGCATCCATTTGTGCTTCTGAATTTTCAAGGTAAATTGGATGATGTTTTCACCATAGCTCATGAGATGGAGCATTCGCTTCATACGTATTATTCTGACAAAGCTCAGAAATACATCAATTCTCACTATAAGATATTTGTTGCAGAAGTCGCATCTACTTGCAATGAATCTATTTTAATAGACTACCTTTTAAAAAATGCAAGAGACAAAAGCGAGAAGTTGTATTTATTAAACCATTATCTTGAACAGTTTAAAGGAACAATATTTAGACAGGTTATGTTTGCTGAATTTGAAAAGTATACTCATGAAGAAGCTGAGAAAGGCGAGGCGCTGACTGCAGAAAAATTGTGTAAAAAGTATCATGAACTTAATCAATTTTATTACGGAAATGATATAATAGTAGACGATGAGATTGATTATGAATGGGAAAGGATACCGCATTTTTATTCAAGCTTTTATGTCTACAAATATGCTACAGGATTTTCCGCTGCTGTTGCGTTGTCGCAGATGATTTTAAATGAGGGGGATGCTGCGGTAAAAAGATATATAGAATTTTTAAAAAGCGGTGGTTCAGATTATCCACTTAATATCTTAAAAAAAGCTGGTGTAGATCTTACAACAAAGAAGCCGGTTTTAGATGCTTTAACTGTATTTGAGAATGTGTTAGATGAAATGGAAAGACTTTTGGACAGGTGATGAATTTGAGAGAGTACAGTGTTTTTGATATAATGGGACCTGTCATGATTGGTCCCAGCAGTTCACATACAGCAGGAGCTGCACGGTTGGCAAAGATAGCCAGACAAATAGCAGGTGATGATGTAAAAGAAGTGCAGTTTGTACTGTACGATTCTTTTGCAAACACATACAAAGGTCACGGCACTGACAAAGCGCTTGTCGCAGGAATTATAGGACTTGATCCAGATGATGAAAGGCTGCCTAATTCTTTTGAATTGGCAAAAGAGCAAAACATATCATTTTCGTTTGTAAAAAGCGATAAGGATGCGTCGCATCCTAATACAGTTAGAATGGTCATAAAAAACAAATCAGGTGATGTTATTGAAGTATTGGGTTCGTCAATAGGCGGAGGTAATGTTGTGCTTAAAGAAATTAACGGCATGAATGTGGAGTTTACAGGAGAGTACGAGACGCTTATTACAAAGCATATTGACAAACCTGGTATCATAGCAATGGTGACAAAGGTCTTATCTGAGCATATGATAAATATAGCTTTTATGAGGGTGTACAGGCAGTTAAAGGGCGATATGGCTATTATGGTGATTGAATCAGACCAAACCATACCAGAAGATGTGCGAATAAGAATAGAGCATATTAATGGAATAGAGAAAGCTATAGTTGTAGACAGTGTGATAAAGCATAAATAAAATGTACTGAGGTGAAGAAGTTGTATCAGTTTAGTAGTGGATTTGAATTACTGGAGCTTACAAAAAAATATAGCATTCCTATATCGGAAGTTGTGATAAATTATGAGCATGAGATGACTGGCGATGATAGAGATGTAATAATAGAAAAGATGTCATCGAATCTTGACGTGATGAGAAAATCTATCGAAAGAGGCTTAAAAGAAGATGTAAAATCTGTAGGTGGTTTTATCGGCGGAGATGCAAAAAGATTGTACGATAAAATAATTAATAATTTTACAATAAGCGGTGAAACAGTTTCAAAGGCTGTTGCATCGGCTATTGCAGTATCAGAAGTGAATGCAGCGATGGGCAAAATTGTTGCAGCACCTACTGCTGGTTCCAGTGGCGTCATTCCGGGAGCGCTGATAACTATTGCAAGGAAATTTGGCAAAAATGATGATGAATTGATAAAATCTTTGTTTACATCATCTGGAATTGGAATAATAATTGCGAAAAATGCTACGCTTTCAGGTGCAGAAGGAGGATGTCAGGCTGAAGTGGGATCAGCGTCGGCTATGGCTGCCGCTGCTTTAGTTGAATTGATGGGTGGATCTCCTGACGAGGCCTTAAATGCAGCGTCTTTTGCCATTATGAATCTTTTGGGACTTGTATGTGATCCTGTAGCAGGGTTAGTGGAGGTTCCATGTGTCACGCGAAATGCAATTGGTGCTGCAAATGCTTTGATTTGCGCTGATTTGGCTTTATCTGGCATGAAAAGCATCATTCCTTTTGATGAAGTTGTAAGTGCAATGGACAGTGTAGGAAAAGCTATGCCTTGTGCACTTAGAGAGACGGCTGAAGGTGGGCTTGCCAAGACTGCAACCGGCATTAAGCTGAAAATGAATATTAGAGAATAGAAAAAGGCTTTACGAGTTATTCGTAAAGCCTTTTAAAAAACCGATTTTTAATCGGTAATTACCTCTATAAGAGGCAGAACTGTTTAAATTTATTTAATTTTCTATTATAATATATGCATATATATTGCTTTTAATACAAAGTTAAAGGGGATTGATTCAATGGAAATCGTCAACGTAAATTTAAAAAATTATTCATATCCTATTTACATCTCAAATGGAATTTTAAGTGATATTGGGCTGTATTTGAGAAACCACTTGAGAAGTGGAAGGGCAATCATAATAACTGATTCAAATGTGTCAAATATATATCTTCAAAACGCTGAAGACGCTTTATCAAAAGATGGATTTGTCGTAAGTCACTTAGTTATAAAAGCTGGTGAAGAAAGTAAAAATTTAGACACAGTAAAGCGTTTGATGGAAGAGTGTTTCGACTTTGGATTATTGAGGGATAGTGCTGTGATAGCATTAGGCGGAGGAGTTGTAGGCGATATAGCTGGTCTTGTAGCTGCATTGTACATGAGGGGTATAGACTTCATACAGATTCCGACCACTCTATTAGCGCAAGTTGACAGCAGTGTGGGAGGCAAGGTTGGAGTAAATTTAGATGAGGGGAAAAACATTGTTGGCTCATTTTATCAGCCAAAGGCTGTTTTCATTGATACAAGTGTATTGAAAACCCTTAACAAAAGGGAGGTGTTAGGAGGAATTTCGGAGATAATAAAGTACGGCATAATTAAAGATGAATCACTGCTTAATTTCTTTGAAACCAATTTGGAGAAAATATTAAATTTAGATGATGATATGATGAGATATTTGATTAAAAGATCATGTGAGATAAAAAGTGACGTTGTATCAAAAGATGAAAAAGAAAATAATATAAGAGCCATTTTAAACTATGGGCATACTATAGGACATGCTTTAGAATCAATTACGCGGTACAAAAAGTACATTCATGGTGAAGCTGTTGCCATTGGAATGTATTATGCTGCTAAAATCGCCTTAAACAGAAAGTATATCGACGAAAGTTATATTTTGCGCATCAAAAATTTGCTGATTTCATGTGGTCTTCCTGTTGATTACGGCAATATAGACAAGTATGAAATAGTTAAGTGCATAAAGCATGATAAGAAAAACAGAGAGGGCAAAATGAAGTTTGTCCTGCCAATAGGATATGGCAACGCTGAAGTCTTCGATGTTTTAGAAGATGAAATATTGAATGTATTGAAGTAATAAAAGAAATTTTCTTGACTTTAGCAGAATAGAGTATTAAAATATCAAGAAAATAGTTAAAGGGGGTGTGGCATGAACATTTACTATCTTGGACCGAAAGGGACATTTTCTGAACAAGCTCTTATATTTTATATTAGTCAAAAACGAGGATACTGCATTAAGGAATTAAAGACAATTCCAGACATCATTACAATGTTGTGTATTAATAAAGATGATGAGGGATTAGTTCCGATAGAAAACTCTATAGAAGGCACTGTAAATGTCACATTGGATATGCTTATAAATGATGCTGATGGTCTTAAAATAAAAAGAGAGATAGTCATTCCTATATCTCATTGTCTTATCGCTGACAAAAATCTGGAGCTTGATGAAATAAAGCTTGTAATCTCTCATCCACAGGCACTTGCTCAGTGTAGAAACTATATCAGGAGAAACTTGCCAAATGCTGAAATTGTAACTGCAGATAGTACGGCAAAAGCTGTTTCGGAAATAAAGAATAAGGCGTATGCTGCAGCAATAGGAAATGCCGGGGCCGCAGAAATTTATGGAGCGCAAATAATCGATAAAGACATACAAGATGTGAAAAATAATTTTACGAGGTTTGTCGTTCTTGGCTCAAGTGATTGCGAATACACAGGAAACGATAAGACATCTCTAATATTTTCTGTTCCAAATGAGCCGGGAAGTCTTTATAAGATATTAGAGGTGTTTGCCAGAGAAAACGTGAATATGACCAAGATTGAATCAAGGCCTTCCAGAAAGAATATGGGCGAATACGTGTTTTGGGTTGACATTGAAGGTCATAGATGCGATAATCGCATTAATAAAATATTAGGTGTGTTGATGGGTAAAACGGAGTTTTTAAAGGTGTTAGGTTCATATCCTAAATACTTGTAAAACGGTAGAATGGAGGATTTTTAAATGGTAATTGTTATGAGGCCAAGTGCTACAGAAAAGCAAATCTCTGATGTATCAAATCTTTTATTATCTCTTGATTTAAAACCACACATTTCTAAAGGAGAAGAACGAGTAGTAATAGGTGTGATTGGCGACAAAAAAAAGCTTAAAGATAAAAATGTTGAGCTTATGGAAGGTGTTGAGAAAGTCATACCTATAGTTGAGTCTTATAAACTTGCAAGTCGTACATTTAATCCTGTATCTACAATTGTAGATGTAGACGGTGTCCAAGTTGGTGGTAAAAGTGTAGTCATAATGGCTGGTCCCTGTGCTGTTGAAAGCAAAGAACAACTTTTTGAAAGTGCAAAAGCAGTCAAGATGTTTGGCGCTAAATTTTTACGAGGTGGTGCATATAAGCCTCGCACATCTCCATATTCTTTTCAAGGACTTGAAAAAGAAGGACTTGAGATGTTATATGAAGCTAAAAAGTATACAGGTTTAAAAATAGTTACGGAGGTTATGGATGTCTATTCCGTAGAAATTGTAGCTAAATATGCAGATGTATTGCAAATCGGCGCGAGAAACATGCAAAACTTTTCGCTGCTTAAAGAAGTTGGTAAGTCTAATATGCCTGTTCTTTTAAAGAGAGGCATTGCAGCCACAATAGAAGAATGGCTTAATGCTGCTGAATACATTTTAAACGAAGGCAACAAAAATGTGATACTTTGTGAAAGAGGAATAAGGACATTCGAACAGTACACGAGAAATACCCTTGATTTAAGTGCGGTACCTGTTGTAAAAAGACTAAGTCACTTGCCAATAATAGTCGATCCGAGCCATGGAACAGGAAAATCTTTTTTAGTAAATCCAATGGCGAAAGCTGCAATAGCTGCTGGGGCAGATGGCCTTATAATTGAAGTCCATCCAGATCCTAAAAATGCTTTATCAGATGGTGCGCAGTCATTGACGCCAGATGAATTTAGAGTTTTGACAGAAGAAATATCTGATATAGCAAATGCTGTAGGACGTGATTTTAAATGATCAAAAAAGTAGCGATCATAGGATTGGGACTTATAGGTGGCTCTTTGGCGAAAGCTATAAGAAAATATACAAGTTTAGGTATAATAGGTGTAGACGTGAAAGATGATTATATCGACGAAGCTTTAAGGGAAGGTATAATTGATGAAGGTTTTAAAGAAATTGATAAACCAATAGACGCAGACATAGTATTTGTATGCACTCCTGTTGGCATAGTCATAAATTGCATAGAAGAAATACTTCCGCACTTAAAAGATGGCTGTGTGATAACTGATGTCGGAAGTACAAAAAAAACGATAATGGATGTGGTAAATGGTATATTGCCGAAAGATAAATTCTTTATAGGCGGTCATCCTATGACAGGCTCTGAAAAGTGCGGATTTTCCTCAAGCAGTTCTGAACTCTTTTTGGGAAGCAATTATTTTATAATTCCTGATGAACGAACACCTGACAGTGTTGTAGAGATTTTCATCAATGAAATCATTAAAAAAATTGGTGCTAACCCTATATTCGTAGATAGCTATTCACATGATAGGATAGTAGGTATTGTGAGCCATGTGCCGCATATTTTATCGGCGGCTCTGACTAATTTTGCATATAGAGAAGATGCAGATGCCATAAGATTCGCTGCTGGCGGTTTTAAAGACTCTACGAGAATATCGATGTCCCAGACTGAGATGTGGAAGGATATTATTTTGAATAACAAAGATGTGATAAAAAAGCTGATAATAGATTATGAAAATCTTTTAAACGAATTTTTATTTAGCCTTGATTGTGACGATATAAAGTCACTGTGTGAATTTTTTGATACAGCAAGAGAAATCAGAAAAAGCATAGCTTCTTGACTTTGGAAAGGAATGAATATTTTATGGAGGTAGAAATTTCTAAAAAAAGCCATCTAAAAGGTGTAGTGAATGTTCCTGGAGATAAATCTATATCTCATAGAGCCATAATGTTTGGCTCTATTGCTGTTGGCGATACTGTTGTGAAAGGTTTCTTAAAAAGTGAAGATTGCTTTTCGACGATAAATTGCATGAGAAAGTTAGGTGTGGAGATAGAAATAGTTAATGATGATGTATATGTTAAAGGAAATGGCATGTATCTGAATGAAAGCCTTGATGTTTTAGATGCAGGAAACTCTGGTACAACGATGCGCCTTTTATCAGGTATTTTAGCTGGTCAGAAATTTGCATCTACTATAACCGGTGATGAGTCTTTAAGAAAAAGGCCTATGAAACGAATAATACAGCCGCTATCAATGATGGGAGCGAAAATAACAGCGGTTTATGATAATTATGCACCTATTACCATAAAAGGCAATACACTTAAGGGGATTAACTACAAAACAGAAGTTTCCAGTGCTCAAGTAAAATCATGCATAATGCTGGCAAGTTTGTATGCACAGGACGTTACGACAATTGAGGAACCATATTTGTCCAGAAATCACAGCGAACTTATGCTTAATTACTTTGGCGGAAATTTTGAGTCTTATGACAATAAGGTGATATGCCATCCTGTGGAAAAACTGCATGGGTGCGAAGTATTGGTTCCTGGCGACATATCTTCTGCTGCGTATTTTATGGTAGCAGCCAGCATATTACCTAATTCAGAAATATTGATAAAAAATGTAAATATAAACAACACGCGAACAGGAATAATAGATGTGCTGAATAAAATGGGTGGCAATGTTGAAATAATAGAGGAGAAAGTCGTTAACAATGAACCTGTAGCGGACATAGTAGTAAAATCTTCGCATTTAAAGGGGATTGATATAGGTGGTGAGATTATACCGAGGTTGATTGATGAGATACCGGTTATTGCTGTAGCGGCAGCATACGCTGATGGTACTACAGTTATAAAAGATGCTGAAGAACTAAAAGTAAAAGAAAGCAATCGCATAGACACCATGGTAAGCCAATTGAGAAAAATGGGTGCTGATATAGAAGCTACAAATGACGGTATGATAATCCATGGTAAAGAAACACTGCATGGTGCTACGGTTGACAGCTACAACGATCATAGAGTTGCTATGTCATTAAGCATTGCTGCTCTAAAAGCTGATGGCAGTACAAAAATAAAAAATGCAGAATGTGTGAATATTTCATTTCCTGATTTTTATAGCGTACTTAATGTGCTATAATAAAAATTGGTGATTTTAATGGAAGAAAGCATACTCATAATTGAAGATGAGAAAAGAATTGCAAGGTTTTTACAGATAGAGCTTGAACATGAAGGTTATAGTGTAACATTAGAATATAGCGGCAATAGTGGCTTAAGAGAGGCTTTAGATGGAAATTACGATTTGATAATCTTAGACTTGATGCTTCCAGGTTTGGATGGTTTTTCAGTATTGAGAGAACTACGAAAAAAATCATCGACGCCTGTAATAATTTTAAGTGCAAAAGATGAGGTAAAAGACAAGGTATTTGGGCTTGATATAGGTGCTGATGATTATCTGACTAAGCCGTTTTCAATTGAAGAATTTATGGCGAGAATACGAAATGTCCTTAGAAAAAATGCAAAGTCAAATGCTAATAAATTGGTATATGATGGGATAACAATGGATTTGTCTACATACGAAGTAAAAAGAGACGGAATAAAGATAGAGCTGACGAAAAAAGAGTTTGAGCTTTTGAAATATTTGATTATAAACTCTGAAATAGTGCTTACAAGGGAAAACATACTGGAGAATGTATGGGGCTACAATTATATTGGTGAGACAAACATAGTAGATGTGTACATAAGGTATTTGCGAAGTAAAATTGATGAACCGTTTGATAATAAGTTGATACAGACGATAAGAGGTGTAGGATACTCTTTAAGGAAAGAAAAAAATGAGAATTAAAAGTTTTAAGTCGTCAATAAAGTTGAGGATTGCTTTGCTTTATGCTATCATATTTTCATTTATTTTAATAGTGCTTAATGCATCTGTGTTATACGGTCTCAAATATTACCTTGTATATCAAGCGTTTGACGATATACAAAATCAATCAGATGTTATAGTCGAAAAGCTAAAAGAGGTTGATGGCATAATAACAAGTGTAGACAAAGATTTACTTTTCGGATCGTCAATAGGTGAAAATATGTATTTAAAGATTGTGGATTCGCATGGGAAAATTGTGTACGTGTCTTCACCGCATTTGATTGATATACCATATGATAAAAATATAAATGTACCTACAAAAATAGAAAAAAATGAGACACATATAGCATATATAAACAGAAAGTATACTTTTGGGAATAAATTTTTTTATATTCAGGTTTATGAAGATTTAAAAAATCAGTATTTTTTCTTAAAGCTTTTGTTTGTTATGATGGCTGTTTCCGATGTCATTGGAGTTTTGGTGTCTTTTTTTGCAGGATATTTTATAACGGGTAGAGCATTAAGGCCTGTTGATTATATGGTGAGAGAAGTTCATGCAATCGACGAGAAAAAATTAAATAAAAGATTGAGCATTAGTGGAAATAATGATGAACTGTCTAAGCTCGCTGCTACATTTAATGACATGCTGGATAGGTTGGAAGACTATTTTAAAAGGCAGAATGCATTTATATCAAATGTTTCCCATGAGCTTAGGACACCTTTGTCTATCTTGAAAGGATATATAGAACTTATAGACAGATGGGGGAAAGACAACAAAGATGTGCTGGAAGAGTCTATAGGCGCTTTAAAAAAAGAAGAGCAAGAAATGGAGATATTGATTGAAAGGCTTTTAATGCTGGCAAGAGGAGATAACAAGACGCTTAATATAAATAAGAAATTATTTAATGTTTATGAATTGATTGCAGAAATAGTCAGGGATGCTAAAGTGATTTTTAATGGGAAAAACATTGAAATTTTTTGCGATAAAAATTTGGAAGTGTATGCAGATAGGAACCTTATAAAGGAGCTATTAAGAATAATTCTCGATAATGCATTAAAATATACAGATATTGACGGCAACATAAAATTTTATGCAGAAGAAGCAGATAATAATGTAGCCGTAATAATTAAAGACGACGGCATTGGAATACCTGAAGAAGAGATTCCTTATATATTTGACAGATTTTACAGGGTTGACAAAGCAAGAAGCAAAGAAACTGGTGGAATGGGTTTAGGACTATCTATTGCAAAACTTATTGTTGAGCTGCATGGTGGAAGTATTGAAGTAAAAAGCAAGTTAAATGAAGGATCCGAATTTAAAATAACAATTCCCAAAATTTGATAGATGGGGTTGTTATTTATTTTTAGTGACATACTACACAATATATGGTATAATATATTTATAAAATCACTATATATTGGAGGGTATAAATGTTGCAAAAAGAAGCGACGAAGAATCAGCAGATGGAGGCAAAAAATTCTTCTAAGGAATATAAATGCCCTGATTGTGGGGCTCAGTTAGTTCCTGAAAGCGGATGTATTTACTGTCCATTTTGCGGTTACAGTGAATGCCACTAATTACCTATATTCCCATCAGTTTAATATGGACATATACAAGCATTCCCCTTATAATTAAAGTAAAATATGCCGAATCCCCGAAAAGGGGTACGGGGGATCTTTTTTTGGGGTGAATCCACTTAAGTGGTAGGGCGGCCCTTTGCCCGAACCCGTCAACTAACCTCGGAGGCAAAAGGGGGATTTTTTATGTTAAAAAAATGTATTAAGGTAAAGCCTCTCATTGCATCATTAGCAGCGGCTCTTTTATTTTCTCAGACGGCATTTGCGGCAACATATACTGTGAAGCCTGGTGATAGCCTATATAAAATAGGCTTAAATTATGGTACAACATACAATCAAATAATGAAGCTTAACAATATCAGTAATACAGTAATATATCCGGGGCAAGTATTAGTTGTACCTGGCAGTGACAACACATATACAGTCCAAAAAGGCGATAGTTTATACTTAATTGCCATGAAGTATGGTACTACTGTAGATGCTTTAAAAAATGTAAATGGTTTAACAGGCGATATGATTTATCCAGGTCAAGTTTTTGTCATACCAGCATCGACGTCTGGTACACCATCAACTTCTTCAAGTATAAGAAGCGATGTAACTACAAACAGGAGTTCTGTCCAAAGAGGTGTTATTTCATACACAAATGCTGATTTGGATCTTCTATCAAGGCTTATAAATGCAGAAGCTGGTGGTGAATCGTATCAAGCTAAAGTTGCTGTCGGTGCCGTGATAGTGAATAGGGTAAAAAGTGGTATATTTCCTAACTCCATAAAGGGTGTAATATATCAAGTCGATAGCAATGGCTACTATCAATTTACGCCTGTTGAAAATGGCTGGATAAATCTACCTGCCACACCAGACTCAATAAGTGCTGCAAGGGATGCCTTAAACGGTGTAGATCCTACAAACGGTGCACTTTATTACTTTGACGACAGCAATACTAACCAGTGGCTTTGGTCATTGCCAGTTGCATTGAGAGTTGGAAATATGGTATTTTCTTATGCAAGATAAAGATTATGCAAAATTGAGAGGCTAAGAGGAGCAAAATGGATACCGAAAGGTATCCATTTTGCTTTTATAATGTTTTTGCTTCGTACAAAGTGATAAAGCCAAATATTATAAAAATGATCGCTGATATGTAGTGTAAAAGCCTTGTCGGCAATTTCTTACCTAAATAAACTCCCAATACGATTCCGATGACATCGGCCATAAAAATTCCTGCAGTAGCGCCTAATAAAACAAATACAGGATTTTTGTATGTGGCAGTAAGTGCTAATGTCGAAAGCTGTGTCTTATCTCCAAATTCCGAAATAAAATATGTACTTATTATGGTGAAAACCGGACCGTATTTGGATTTTCTGATTTTTTCATGTCCTTCATGGCCATTTTTTAATGTAATCAACCCGAAAATTAAAAAAGATATGGCAGCCAATAGCTTCACGTATTTTATCGGTATGTACTCTGTAATAAATGAGCCAAACAAAACTGCAATACCCATATTTAAAAGGGCAGCGATCAATATGCTAATTAAGACAGTTCTGGCTTTTATAAATGTGGCAAATGCCATAGCCATAAACTGTGACTTGTCGCCCATTTCAGATGCAAAAACGAGAATAAAAGACGATATTAAAGCATTCATCAAATCTGCCTCCTTGTAATTAGTATGCCGAAAAAATAAAACCTATTACATAATATGTGCAACATATTACGTAAAGGTCTCATTCTTTAAGGCAAAGCCAGGTTAAAACCAGCATGTTGACTTTGCCACATATTTATATATGTGAACTACTCCCCTTTACATAGATGAATATTCTCGGCAACTTCTGTTGCCTGATATATCTGAATTTCAGGAGACATCTTTTAAATTTATCCCCCAAAATTTCATTCTGAAATCCTTTTTCGATTTCCAATTCATTTACATCTTTATTTACATTGTAAGATTTTTTCTTTATATTTCCCTTTATTTAACATATATGGTTGCATTCTATCTTGACTTTTTTAAATTGCCCCAATAATCGAAATGGATGGTGTTTTTACCATACTACTTGTTATTGAGGTGATTTTATGTTGGGCGC